>DATDHL010000656.1:0-2810 GCA_036521575.1 Edaphobacter sp.
AATCGCAATACTGCAATCCAGAAGCATCTCGTCGAAGCCCGCACCGCGACCGAAGAAGCCAACGTCCGCTTGACCAGCGTAGAAGCTCGCCTGAGCAAGCTCGACGAGCAGATCGCAGCTCTCCGCGCGCAGTCCGAGAAAGACGCCGCCAACGACGAGCAGCGCATCAAGGCCAGCGTCGAGGAAGAGAAGCAGCGCATCCTTGCCGCAGCCGAGCAGGAGATCGCCGCCGCCTCCACCAACGCGCAGCGCCAACTCCAGCAGTACGCCGCGAACCTCGCCATCGAGCAGGCCGCCCGCAAGCTGGTGGTCAGCGCCGAAACCGACCGTCTCCTCGTGCAGGATTTTGCCCGCCGCCTCACCGGCAACGACGCCAAGGAGGGACACAACTAATGTCAGTCCTCGCGCTCCGTTACGCCCACGCCTTCGCATCGGTAGCATCGTCGAACAACCTCGACACCAACGTGGTCCACCAGCAGCTCAACGACTTCAACGACACCCTCGCCGACAGCGACGCGCTGCGTGAAGTCCTGGCGAACCCCGCAATCCCCTCCGACGAGAAGCTCAAGGTCATCGACGCCATCGCCGCCCGCGTCAACATGCTCCCGCAGGTCCGCAACTTCCTGGCCGTCATCATGGACAACCAGCGCCTCTCCGAACTAACCGAGATCGTCGCGGAGTATCATGCTGTGGTCGACGAGGAATCCGGCGTAGCCGAAGCCGAGATCACCAGCGCCCGACCCCTGAACGACCAGGACCGCGCCGAGCTTGAATCCCAGGTAGCCAAGCTGGCCGGCGGACGCGTTCGCACCACCTATCGCCAGGACGCAACCCTGCTGGGCGGCGCTGTCGTCCGCCTCGGATCGACCGTCTATGACGGCTCCATCCGCGCCCAGTTACAGCAGTTGAAGCAAAAGCTAGTCAGTGCATAAAAGTTTTCGTTAGCGATCCCGCTAATTGTTCAGAGATTGAAACGAATCGAGTAGAAGGAAGACATGGCAAAGATCACGGCAAACGAGATTACAGAGCTGCTTCGCCAGCAGATCGAGAACTACGAGCAGCGCATTCAGGTCGACGAGGTCGGCACCATCATCTCGCTCGGCGACGGTATCGCCCGCGTACACGGCCTCGACAAGGTCATGGCCGGCGAGCTCATCGAGTTCCCCCACAACGTAGCCGGCCTCGCCATGAACCTCGATGAAGATCAGGTCGGCGCCGTGCTCCTCGGTGACTACACCGAGCTCAAGGAAGGCGACCAGGTCAAGCGCACCGGCAAGATCATGTCGGTACCCGTAGGCGAAGCCCTCATCGGCCGCGTCGTCAACGCCCTCGGCCAGCCCATCGACGACAAGGGCCCCCTCAACACCGACCAGTATCTCCCCGTCGAGCGCCTCGCTCCCGGTGTCATCGCCCGCCAGTCCGTGCGCGAGCCCATGTCCACCGGCATCAAGGCAATCGATACCATGATCCCCATCGGCCGCGGCCAGCGTGAGCTCCTCATCGGCGACCGCCAGACCGGCAAGACCGCCATCGCGCTCGACACGATCATCAACTCGGCCAAGAACAACCTCATTTGCATCTACTGCGCCGTCGGCCAGAAGCGCTCGTCCGTCGCGCAGGTCGTGCAGACTCTCGAAGAGCACGGCGCCATGGCCTACACCATCGTCGTCGCCGCCACCGCCTCCGAGCCCGCGCCGATGCAGTACCTCGCGCCCTTCGCAGCAACCGCCATGGGCGAGTACTTCCGCGACAACGGCAAGCACGCCCTCGTCATCTACGACGACCTCTCCAAGCACGCCGCCAGCTACCGCGAAATCTCGCTCCTCCTCCGCCGTCCCCCAGGACGCGAAGCCTACCCCGGCGACGTCTTCTACCTCCACTCGCGCCTCCTCGAACGCAGCTCCAAGCTCTCCGACGAGCTCGGCGGCGGCTCCCTCACTGCGCTGCCCATCATCGAGACCCAGGCAGGCGACGTCTCGGCCTACATCCCGACCAACGTCATCTCCATTACCGACGGCCAGATCTTCCTCGAGACCGACCTCTTCAACTCCGGCGTCCGTCCCGCGGTCAACGTAGGCCTTTCGGTCTCGCGTGTAGGATTCTCGGCTGCCGTCAAGGCGACCAAGCAGGTCGGCGCAACCCTCAAGCTCGACCTTGCCCAGTACCGCGAGCTCGCAGCCTTCGCGCAGTTCGGCTCCGACCTCGATCCCGTCACGCAGCGTCAGCTCAACCGTGGCCAGCGCCTCACCGAGCTCCTGAAGCAGCCTCAGTTCCAGCCGCTCCCGTTCGAGAAGCAGGTTGCGATTATCTTCGCCGGAACCCAGGGCCTTCTCGACGATCTCCAGGTCGCCGATCTCCGCGCCTTCGAGGACGGGCTCTATCCCTACCTCGAATCCTCGGGCACGGTTCTCGCCGACATCGTTACCAAAAAGCAGCTCGACGACGATATCAAGGGCCGTCTCACCCAGGCCATCAACGACTACAAGGCAAGCTTCCTCGCCCAGCGTAAGGAAAAGCAAGAGGCCGTCGCGGCTAAGTAAACCATGGCAAACGTACTCGATTTACGGCGACGCATCCGCAGTGTCAAGAACACGCGGCAGATCACCAAGGCCATGAAGATGGTCTCGGCAGCCAAGCTGCGCCGCGCGCAGGAGCGTGCGATGCTGGCACGGCCCTACGCGCAGATGATCTCCAATGTGCTCGAATCGCTCGTGCGCCGCACCGACATCTACAACGGCGACTCCGGCGACGTCATACACCCGCTGCTCGTCGAACGCGAAGAGAAGAACGTCCTCGTCATCATCGTTGCC
>DATDHL010000657.1:0-2439 GCA_036521575.1 Edaphobacter sp.
AACTCCCGCGCCAGCGAGATCAGGTTCCGCAAAGCATCATCCGTATGGGCATAGTCCACCACCACCGTCACATCTTTTGTCGACGGCACCACCTCAAACCGTCCCGGAACCTGCGCTCCAGCATCGGCGCCCCGAACAATCTCCTCCATCGTCAGCCCACGAGCCCAGGCCGCCGCACTAGCCGCCAGTACGTTGTAGACATTCACTCGCCCCGTCAGAGGAGACCGCATCTCCACCACCCCATGCGGAGTCAACATTCGGAACCGAGTCTCCCCGGCCCGCATCCGGACAGCCTCCGCAACGAAATCTCCCTTGCCCTCCATCCCATACCGCACCACCTGCGACCGCTCAATCCCCGCCGCCAGCCGCTCACCATAGGCATCATCCGCATTGATCACCGCCACCCGAGGCGGAGGCGCGCCTACCCCATCAAACAACCTCGCCTTTGCCGCAAAGTAATTCTCCATCGTCCCGTGATAATCCAGATGATCCTGCGTTAGATTCGTAAAGATCGCGACCTCCACCGGCAGTCCCCACACCCGCTCCTGCTCAAGTGCATGCGAGCTCATCTCCATCACCGCCTCGGTAGCCCCGACACTAATCCCATCGGCAAACAGTACTAACACATCACGGCTCTCCGGCGTCGTATGCGGAGACACCCTCACCTCATCGCCAACATGCGTCTCGATCGTGCCGATCAGTACACACCGCCGCCCCACGCTCCGTAGCATCGCCTCCAGCAGAAACGCCGTCGTCGTCTTGCCATTTGTCCCCGTTACTCCGCTCAACGCCAGCTTTTTCTGTGGATGCCCCACCACCGCAGAACCAGCCTCAGCCAGTGCCCGCCGCCCGCGCTCCACCAGTGCCACCGCTAACTCAGGACGCTCCCCCCGCAGCCTCACATACGCCTCACGCGAGTCCGTCACCACCGCCGATGCGCCCTGAGCAATCGCGTTATCTAAATAACGATTCCCATCCGCGCTTCCCCCACGCATCGCAACAAAAACATCCCCACGGCCCACCCGTCGCGAATCGTACTGGATCCCAGTGACCTCTATTGGCCCGCCGGCGCATTCCAGCACCGACACCTCGCGCAACACCTCATTCCAATCCATACCCACCGATTCTAAGCTGAAAGCCTACCGGGCAAACCGGACCACAACCTCAGTCCCCGCCGGAACCATCGTCCCCGCAGCCGGAACCTGTTCTCTCGCCAGCCCACTCCCTACTGGTTGCACGCGCAATCCTACAGCATCAGCCCGTTCCACAACCGTTCGCAGCGGAGCTCCATCGAACGAAGGTACCGCGACTTTTAGCGCAGCATCCACCACCACCGAACCGTTGTCCTTCACCTGCACCGCTGGCACAATTTTCGGAGCAGGCAGTCGCGCCGGCGCTCCAGTATTAACATCACTCTTAGCCTGACACGCCGCCATCACCTTCGCAGGCAACAGGTTCAAAATCCCCTGAGCTTTAGCCGAAACCTTCGCAGCGACAAAAGGCTTCTCCGCCCCAACCGAAGCTGCCTCCGACGCCGCAGCGGCATTTGCAGGATTCCGCAGCGGATCATCCGCCGGCAGACTATTCACATCCGCGAACATCGCATTCAAATCAGCCCCACCATCCGAAGGCCCATCCTCCAACCCATCCTTCGGTGTCGCAGCAGCCAGTAGCTCCTTCTTCGTCTTCAACGGCTGATCGTGCGGAACGCCTAGGTACTCCAGCACTTGCTGCGCCACCTCCGCAAATACAGGAGCGCTCGTCTCTGCGCCATATCTTGTACCCACCGTCGGAGTATCGATGACCACTGCCACCGAGATCGCCGGATTACTCACCGGCGCGAACCCCGCAAAGCTTGCCACCAGCTTCGTGTGCGAGTAGGTGTGTGTCACCGGGTCCACCTTCTGCGCCGTTCCCGTCTTGCCGCCTGCGCTGTATCCGTTCAGCGCTCCCTTCCGGCCCGTACCCTCCACCACAATACCCTGCATCATCATCCGCATCTTGGCCGAGGTCAGTTCCTTGATCACCCGGTGCGCTCCATCCGGCAGCTTGTCCGGCAGCTGATTCGAAGGACGAAACGCAGCCGGCCTCAACCGAGGATCCCCCTTCATCTGATCGGTCGATTGCAGCAGCACATGCGGCGGCATGTACACGCCGCCATTTGCAATAGTGCTCACCATCGTCACCAGCTGCACCGGGGTCACGCCCACCTCCTGCCCAATCGACATCGACAGAATGCTCGTCGCGCCCCACTTCTTCGGATTGCGTAACAGACCGCGCGTCTCGCTCGGCAGCTCGATCCCCGACCGGTCGCCAAAGCCAAAGCTCCGCATATAGTCGTAGAACTTCTGGTTCCCCAGCTTCAACGCCATCTTCGCCGCACCCACGTCGCTCGAGTGCTCCAGTGCATACTGCACCGTCACCACGCCAAAGTGGTCG
>DATDHL010000658.1:0-4887 GCA_036521575.1 Edaphobacter sp.
TGGTTGGCGCCCGACTTAGTTATGACTGTCACAATGCCGGCGCCGGTGCGACCGTACTCCGCGCTGAAGTTATTCGTTTGTACAACGAACTCTTGAATCGTATCGGGGTTGGGAAGAGCGTTTCCTGTATTTCGCAGGCCGGTCATGTTCAGACCGCCGTCAAGGTAGTAGCTCACCTCGCCGACCAAGTCGTCCGGCGAGCCGTTGATAATGACGTGCTGCGCAGGAAAGCCTACGGTATTTTCGAAGGTATTGGACTGTACACCCGGGGTCAGGTCCAGCAAACGATAGGCATTGCGGCCGACGAGCGGAAGGTTGTCCACCTCGATGCTGTCCACCGTGCGGCTTAGGGTCGAATTACCAAGGTTGACGAGAGGAACTTCACTTGTCACTTGCACGACTGTGTTTTCGGTCCCAACACTCAGTTCAAAGTTCAGGTTGGCTTGCTGCGTTGCAGTCAGCGCGATTCCCTTCTGCTCGAAGGCTTTGAATCCGCTTGCCTCCACCTTAGCGGTGTAGGATCCAATCGGCAGAAACTCTGCACGGTACTGACCCTGATCGTTCGACTTCAGTACGCGCTTGAAGTTCGTGTCTATCTGCGTCAGCGTGATCGTTGCGTTCGCTACCACAGCTCCCGCGTTGTCAGTTACGATGCCCAACAACGTAGCCGTGGAGAGTTGCGCCCACGCTGATACTGTCATCATCAAAACTACTACCGCGATCAACAGCCTGAGTCTCATCTTATTCTCTCCCCTCAATACTTATCTCGTGGCAGGTAAGCGGCTGTTGTACCTATTCAGAGCCTCATTACCATCGATCCATTTGCAGCCCAACAAAGTCCTAAATCGAATCTTTTACGACCACTTCATCTCAAACCAAGAAGTCTCAAAAAAGGAGTTCCCATACAAACTGAGTGTTCGTCTCTTTCTTTGTCGTCGACACAGCCAAGCGTTCTCCGCGCGGCTCGAGGGTGCCTTTATCTACCGATCCGGGCTTTCCGGGGCCCATGACGATATTCTGTTCGACCTTTGAAGCTGCCCCCTGAGGTAAGAGAAGATGTATATGGAGCGGGACGTCGTTGATCGTTGTTTGATATTTCTGCTCAGCGATCGGCTCTATCTTCGAATCGGAATGAAGGACCTCTGTGAAGATATGCGGCGAGGTGCTCTCCACTACATCATTCACTTCTATCTTTCCAGCCGTTTTCATCGTGATGCGTCGCAGATATCGTTTGAGCCCCAGAGAAGAGTCATAGACTCCGGCCCCTTCGCCTTCCAATTCAAAACCGTCTGAGGTAAGTTGGGCGCGTGTAATTCTCGCCTTGTTCATCTGCTCGTAGGGAAACGCGGCCCAGGCATCGTGGCCTTTACCCTCATTTCCCTGGCCTCTTCCATCGACGAGGAGAGTATTGTGTTCAATCGTCATGGGAACGCCCGCATACCCGGAGTCGCCGGTGAGATATTGGCCATGAGCCCAGAGGATGAAGCTGTTTACATCAGGATGTACATGCCCCTGCTCTGTATGCCAATCCTGCATTGTTGAAATCAACCGTGCGGCACTGTGACCCTCCGGCGGCCCGGACTTGAATGCAATTGCGGTTGCCTGTGCGTCCCAGCCACTGCGCCAAAACACCACATCATGGTCCGGGAAGTGGTGCCATCGCTTTAACTCTTCGATTGGCGTGACCTTCAATTTCGGATTGCGCCAGGCAAGCGTCCACCACTCCTCCTGGCCTGTGTGCCCCATACCTTTCATCCAGTCGGCTACTCCCTGAATCTCGCTGTCGTTGTAGCGGGAGGCCAGATCGTAAAGAAGGTTGTAGTTCGATTCGAAATGTCCGCCAGGATGACTGCGCTCGTAGTCATCGCCGGTCTTCGCTCGGGTGATTGGACCTGCGAAGACATCCCCAAAGTCGAACATCATCTGTCCGCCAGGCGTTAGGCTATGGGCCGCATAGAGATGGGTTTTCTTCAGTCCTGGCTGATCGAAGAGGTCCTCTCCGGTTGCGTGTTTTTGTGCATCAAGGTAGTGAATGATCCAGGGCGTTGAGAATATCCAGTATTCGAAGCCCTCATAGTAGTAGCCATCCTTGGAGTAAGTGGCCAGCACTTTGCTGTAGATTGCTCGCGCGAGAGCAGCCCATTGTTTCGCCTCGGGCACTTCGCCATAGACCGCGTAGGCTGCGATCGCGAGACCCGCCATCGGGATGAAGGTGTGGTTTTGACTGTATGCCCAACTACGTCCGGGGCGCGGAGCAAAAAACTGGAATAGCAGATTGCCTTGTCGGGCAATCTTGTTACGGTACTTCTCACGCTCCGCAGGAGTCAGATCGTTATAGAGCAGATCGTATGCGACCCCCACACCATAAAGCAGGTGGCCTGCAGCCAGATCAACGTTTGGCTTACTGAAGCCATAGCCCCAAACGTCATAACTTGCTGCGGCATCCATGTAGCGTTTTGCAGCAGCAAGATATTTCGGATCGCCTTCGATCTTGTACGCAAAAGCTGACTCTGCCATCGCGAAGGCAACATCATTCTGTGCGCGTCTCTTTTCGGCCGGTGGCGGTGGTGGTGCACCCCTAAGAGCGCGCAGGTGCAATAGCTGATCCTTCCACCACTCTTTCTCAGGACCGTGAGCCTTTGCTCGCAAGGCGTCTAACTCTTTATCCGTGAAGTACACGCGAGGATGTACGCTCGCGAGTTCGGGTAGCAAGCTGGACGGAAGCGTCCTCATTTCCGAAAGCAGAGGTATGCTCGCACCTTGCGCATGATTGTCTTTCGGGCCAAGTGATTCGTTCGCATCTTGCGCAGCCATCTGTGGGATAAACATTGGCGAGCAGACAAACAGCAAGGCAGCGAACAAGGCGATCCTAGTGCGCGAGGGTAAGCTTCGGTTCAAACAATGATTGCTGCTGGAGGATGCGGACAAGCTATTTAGACCCGATTCCTTATGATTTGCATAAGCCGTTCGTTTGGCGTTCTTCGGATGTGTTATCGTTAGCACACAAAGACGCTATCACAGGCTTTGCGCGCTTGAACAGTTGTTATTTAGTTTTTTTAGAAGGAAGAGAATGGCAGCGCGTTCAAGCAACAGCTCGTTGAAGGTGCAAGGCTATGAGCATGCGCCTATGCAACGTAATGCAGCGCCCCGCGGATCCACGATAGCCGGGTTGCGTTGGCGGATCATCGGACTCATCTTTCTTGTCACTTGTATCAACTACATCGATCGAAGCAGCATTGGCCTTCTCGTCACACATTTCGGCCCGGACATAGGCATAACCAGTCGTCAATATGGCCTGATTGGCGCATTGCTTCTGATGGCGTATACGGTGAGCCAAAGTGTCTCGGGTCGCCTTTATGACCGCTACGGAGCACGAATAGGCTTTACCGTATCCATTGTTATCTGGAGCGCTGCTGCAATGGCGCACTCGGCAATTACCGGCTTCGCGAGCTTTGCGGCTTGCTCTTTCTTCCTTGGCCTGGGAGAAGCAGGAAATTGGCCCGGAGCCGCGAAGGTCATTGCAGAATGGTTTCCCCAGAAGGAACGCGCGCTAGGGATGGCCATCTTCAATGGGGGGGCCTCCATGGGTGGCGTGGTCGCTCCGCTCCTTGTCGCGCGCCTCCTGGATCCCTTGGTGGATTGGAGGGTCTCTTTTTTAATCGTTGGAGCGTTGGGTTTTGTCTGGCTCGTTGCCTGGCTAGCGACCTACAGGCCGCTTTCGCAGCATCCGCGGGTCTCTGAACAAGAACGCAATTACATCCTGGAGGGTCAGCCCGCAATTACGCAGTTGGCCGCGCCATCACTCAGGTCTCTTCTTGCTTTACGACAAACGTGGGGCATCCTTCTTGCGCGTTTTTTGGTGGACCCGATCTGGTGGCTCTACATGCTGTGGCTGCCAACGTATCTTAAGGAAGTTCGGCACTTTAGTCTGAAGGACATTGGCGTCTCGGCGTGGATACCCTATCTTGCTGCCGCAATCGGAAGTCTTTTCGGCGGCTGGTTGTCGGGCCGAATCATCTCTCAAGGCCTTAGCGTCAATGTTGCGAGAAAGACAGTCACCGGCGTCGCCGCTTGTCTGATGACACTCGGAATTGTGGCGGCACATGCCGCAACTGCATATGCGGCTCTGGTATATATATCGATCGTTCTCTTTGGCTTTCAGATGTGGATCAGCAATGTCCAGACACTGCCAAGCGATTTCTTCTCAAACTCTGCAGTTGGCAGCGTAGCCGGTATGGGGGGCACCGCGGCCGGCGTTAGCAGTCTCATCTTCAACCTTTCGACCGCTTCTCTGGTCTCCCACTTCGGGTATGGCGTCGTACTCACCATCGCCGGAGTGCTTGCTCCTATCGGAGCTATCACGCTCTTTCTCCTCGTCGGCAATATTCACCGGCTCAACACTCCGGATGCTCGAATCATCGCAGCAAAACACTCGAAAGGAATTTAGTTATGAACGACTTTCAAAACAAACTTGCCGTCGTCTTCGGTGGCGGCCGAGACATTGGCGGAGCAGTTGCCGTGGAACTAGCCCGTCGTGGCGCGCAGGTCGCGTTCAGCTACCAAAGCTCAGATCCTGGAAGCGTGATCGATGCGATTGCAGCTACGGGTCAGACGCCTTACTCGCAAAAAGTCGATGCCATGGATATGGCTGCTGTTCGTAAGTTTGCCGTATCTTCCGCTGAGCGGGCAGGAAAACAAATTTCTGTCTTAGTCAATGTCGTCGGCGGCCTGATCGCCCGTAAACGCATGGAGGAGATGGACGACGCTTTCTGGGATCAAGTGATGACTCTGAACACAAAAAGCATCTTCGCGATGACTCAGGCTTCGCTTCCGCTGATGATCGACGGCGGTGCCATTGTCAACGTCTCTTCGCAAGCGGGCCGCGAT
>DATDHL010000659.1:0-8137 GCA_036521575.1 Edaphobacter sp.
GCGGTTTTGCTGATAGCCGTTGCGGGATTTCATTGGATGCCGGTGCGGATATCGGAGGCCCTGACGGGAGTGCTGGCGGTGAGCGGCGTGATGATGCTGCACCGGAGCTTTGCGGAGCTGCTGGAACGCGGGCCGCTGCTGCGATGGGTGCAACGGTCACTGCTGGGCGTGATGGTGGCGGGGTTGGGGTATTTGCTGTGGGCTCCGCCGAATTCGGCGCGGGTGCTGATCCTGATAGCAATGACGCTGGGGATTCAGTATGCCGTAATTGCTTCGGTGGTGTTCCGGTTCTCGGGCGAGGAGATGAGACAGGCGGGGTGGCTGACGGGAGTGGCGCTATCTGGGTATGCGTTGGTGTGTTCCTGCGGGCGCTGATGACGGCGCGAGTTGGAACGCGGGGCTACTTGCAGGCTTCGGTGGAGATTGACCGGGTGTGGCTGGTGTCATCTCTGCTGGCGAATGCTGCGATTGCGTTTGGGTATATGTTTCTTTCGGCGGCGAAGCTGCGCGTGGAGCTGCGGTGGAGGGCGCAGGTGGATGAGCTGACCGGGTTGCTGAATCGGTGGGCACTGAAGCGTGTGGTGGTGCGGGAGATTGAGCGATGCCGAAGGGCGGGCGGGCGGCTGGCCGTGCTGATGATGGATCTGGATGGGATGAAGACGATCAATGATGAGATGGGCCATGGGTGCGGCGATGTGGTGCTGCAGACGGTGGCCGGTGTGCTGCAGGAGACGGTGCGGGGGCATGACTCGGTGGCGCGGGTTGGAGGGGATGAGTTTTGTGTGCTGCTACCGGATACGGATCTGGCGGAGGCGATGGCGGTGGCGGAACGGCTGCGGATGGAGGTCGAGGAACTGGCTGTTCGCTACAGGGGGGAGACGATGCGGATAAGGGCGAGCCTGGGAGTGGCGTCGTCGGAGCAGTGCGGATTGGCTTGGGAGACCTTGATGGACTATAGCGACGCCGCCCTGTATGAGGCTAAGCGTGGCGGGAAAAATTGCGTGATGGTGGCGGAGCCGGCGGTCCTGGGCCTGGAGGAGATGGGGTTGGCCGTGGACGATCGGCGGAGTTATTAGAGGGCGATTGTGGCGGTCGGGGGAGAAACAACAGCAGATCCCCTTTGGGGATGACAACAAGAACTGCAAGGGCATGAGCAAGAGCAACTGCTACTGCTACTGCTACTGCTACTGCTACTGCAGATCCCTACGGGATGACAACAAGAAAGTCAACAGCAACGACAACGGCAAATACAAGGATTCTTCGCTCCGCTCAGAATGACGGGTCGGTTGTTTTGGGCTAGACGGTGCGGTGGTTTCGGGCCACGGGGTAGTGGTTCCGGGCTAGATGGATTGGACGGGTAGGAGCATCAGGTCTTCGGCCAGGGCTACTTCTTTTTGGACGAAGGGCTCGGCGTAGCGGACTCCGGCGAACAGGCCGTAGTGGCGGGCGGTGGCGAAGGTGCGCTCGCGGATGTCTTCTTCGGGGACGAAGAGGCCGGTTCCGGCGGGTTGCTTTCCGTACTGGGAGCGGTAGGCGAGGAGGGATTGGAAGCGCTGCTCTACGAATGGGGTGATGTCGACGACGAAGGTGGGGCGGACGTCGGCGTAGAGGGAGGCGTAGAGGATCTTGTAGGGGCGGTGGGGCGGGGTGGGTTGGCCGTCGGGAGTGGGTGGGGTTTCGATTTTGGCGAGGCCGCTTACGAAGCAGGCTTCGTAGCCGAGAGTGGCAGTGGTGTAGTGGTCGGGGTGGCGTCCCTGCCAGTAGGGGAGGATGACGACGCGGGGGCGCAGGCGGCGGAGGACTGCGGCGATCTTGAGGCGGTTCTCGAGGGTGTTCTGGACGTTGCCGTCGGGGAGGTCGAGGGCTTCGCGGTGGGAGACGTTGAGGATGCGGGCGGCGGCTTCGGCTTCGGCCTGGCGCTCGGCGGCGGTGCCGCGGGTGCCGGACTCGCCCTGCGTGAGGTCGAGGATGCCGGTGCGCCAGCCTCGGGCGTGCATGGCGAGGAGGGTGCCTCCGCAGGTTTGCTCGACGTCGTCGCGGTGGGCGGCTATGGCGAGGATGTCGACTGCTGAGGGAAGAGGGAAGAGGGAAGAGGGAAGAGAAGGCTGCATTGCTACAGTTTAGCGATAAGGGAGTTCAGTATTCTCTCGACTTCGAGCATGCCGCTTTCTCTTCCCTACCCCCTCTTCCCTGTCTTTAGTTGGCTGTGTTGGTGCTGGCGTCCATGTAGGCTACGTCGAGGGCTGTGCCCTGGATGATGATGAACTGGTTGTTGATCTCGGAGAGGTTGGTGGTGTTGAAGGCGTGGACCTGGCCACCGTAGGCGGTGTAGACCTTGTGCAGGCCCTCGACCCAGCAGAGGCCGGTCAGGTCGCCCAGGTACCACTGGTTCTGGTTGGCGTTGGGGAACGGGACCGAGGAGTTAGCGTCTGTCGGGTTGACGGCGGGAACGATGGATGCGGTGCCGGAGCCGAGGTTATAGCTGGTGAGGCAGTTGTAATTCTGCTTGAGTTTGGCGCGCTCGCCGGTGGCGCAGAACTGAGAGCCGATCCAGAGGGTGTTGTCGTCGGCGAAGAGCATCTTGGTGTGGTTGCCGTCGGAGATGGAGATGGGCGCACCGGGGGTCAGGGTGCTCATGTTGAGCAGGGTGAGACGCCCGGCCCAGAGGCCGTCGGGCTGCTTTTGCTGTCCGGCTAGATAGAGAGTGGTTCCGTCGGAGAGGGATGTGGTGACGCCGCCGGGGATGGCCACGCTGTTGGTGACGGCGGTGGGATAGGGGGGGGTGTTGATATCGACGGTGAGCGCGCCCTGCTTGAGGAGGGTGACGCCGGCGGTTTTGCCACCGCACTCCGGACCGCAGTTGAGGACGTAAGCATTGGCGCCGTCGAGGGAGAAGTAGACGCCGATGGGGCGGTCGAGGCTGGGCTTGGTCGTGCTGTCGGGGACAGGAACGACGCAGTAGACGGGGAGGCTGACGGGTTGGCAGTCTACGGAGCCGGATGGGGCGGCCTGGTTGGCGTTGAGCTTGATGAGGCGATAGAGGGTGTCGGAGTTGCGGACCATCGCGAGGACGACGGTGTCTCCCTGGTTGACGGCTACCTGATAGACGTTGGGGAGGTTGAGGCCGTAGCTCCTGCCGGTGGTGTTGTCGAGGACGCCGAGGATGCCTGTGCCGGCTTCGGCAGCGTAGATGTGGTTGAAGCTTGCGGGGATGGCGAGTGCCGTCGAGGTGGGGAAGGTTCCGGCTGAACCGGTCGAGGCTTCCTTACCGTAGTCGATGTTGAAGAGGCTGCCGTCGGAGTTGGAGTAGACGTAGCCGCGGACCTGCTCGGGGAAGTTGAAGATCATGTTCGGAAAGCCAGCGCCGTAGCCCGAGATGGAGAAGCTGGGGATGGTGTTCTGAACGTTGCTGCGGATGTCGCGCAAGGCGTCAAGAATCTGCAGGCTGCCCTGGGTGCCGTTGATGGTGACCGCAGCCATGACACGGTTCGCCAGCTTGCTGGGCGGGATGGGCCGGTTGGCGAAGGTGAATTCGGGGAACTTGTAATAGTCGTTGCTGTTGCAGGCGGCGAGCCCAAAGGTAGCGACGGCGATCAGGAGGCCGCAGAGGATCTGGGCACAAAAGGACTGGCTGAGGGGACTACGATTCTTCAACGGTAAGGACTCCAAACCTGAGCGCTGTGGCATGATTTCCGGCCACTGCTATAACGCTGAGTATAACAAAGGACGCGGTAAAGGCGGGTTGGGTAGCGGTCTGAATGCTATTGGCTTGGAGCGAGTTGGGGTGGTGGCTTAGGATGAGAGGAATAGACCGGAGATGATGATGGCAGAGGTTCTAACGAGCGAGAGGGTGAGTCCTGTGGGCGTGGAAAGACTGTTTAACGGTGCGACGGTGCTGTGTGATGGCGCGATGGGGACGATGCTGTATGCGCGGGGCGTGTTCATCAACCGGTGCTATGACGAGCTGAACCTGTCGCAGCCGGAGATGGTGCGCGAGGTCCATGCGGAGTATCTGCAGGCGGGCGCCGAGGTGATTGAAACCAATACGTTTGGGGCGAACCGGTTTCGGCTGGAACACTTTGGGTTTGGGGATAAGGTTCGGGAGATCAACGTTGCGGGCGTGAAGTTGGCGCGGCAGTGTGTGGAACAGATTCGGGACAAGCAGGCCAGCGAGGCTTTTGTGGCGGGGTCGATTGGGCCGCTGGGCGTGAGGCTGGAGCCTCTAGGTAAGGTGGGGCTGGATGAGGCTCGGGAGGCGTTTGCGGAGCAGATCAGCGCGATGGTCGAGGGTGGGCCTGGGGTTGGGGTGGACCTGCTGGTGGTTGAGACTCTGACTTCGCTGGTGGAGGCGGAGCAGGCGATTCGTGCGGCGCGGAGTGTATCACCGGAGACGCCGGTGATTGTGATGATGACTGTCGATGAGGATGGGAATTGTCTGGATGGTGCGTCGGCGGAGACAGCGGCGACGAAGCTGACGGAGTGGGGCGCGGATGCGATTGGGTGCAATTGCAGCGCGGGTCCAGCTACGGTGCTGAGCGTGATTGAGCGGATGAGGCCGGTGACGACGCTGCCGCTGGCGGCGATGCCCAATGCGGGTATTCCGCGAGCGGTTGAGGGGAGGACGATCTATCTGACCTCGCCGGAGTATATGGCTAGCTTTACGCGGAAGCTGGTGAAGGCGGGGGCTAGCTTTGTGGGTGGGTGTTGCGGGACTACTCCGAGCTATACGCGGGCGATGAAGAGTTCGCTGCGTGCGATGGATGCAATGGAGGCGGGCGCTCAGGTGATGGAGAAGACGAGCGCGGACAAGGCCGCTACGGAAGAGGTGAAGAACAAGGTTGCGCCTCCGCCGTTGGCGCAGCGGTCGAAGATTGGGGCCATGGTTGCCGCTGGGGAGTTTGTGCGGCTGGTGGAGATTGTGCCGCCGAAGGGGATCGATTGTAGCAAGGAGCTCGATGGTGCCGCCTATTTGCATAAGTTGGGTGTAGACGCGATCAATGTACCGGATTCGCCGCGGGCGAGTGCGAGGATGAGCGCGCAGAGTCTGTGCGTGCAGATTCAGCAGCATGTTGGGATCGAGACGGTGCTGCATTACACGTGCCGCGACAGGAATGTGCTGAGCATCCAGAGCGATCTGCTGGGGGCTTCTTCGATTGGGTTGAAGAATATTTTGTGTTTGACGGGGGATCCGCCGAAGCTGGGGAACTATCCGGATGCTACGGCTGTCTTCGACGTGGATGCGATTGGGTTGGTGAACGTGGTTCGGAATTTGAACTGCGGGTTGGATATCGGGAAGAACTCGATTGGGGGATCGACTGGGTTCACGATTGCCGTGGCGGCGAATCCGGGTGTGCCTGATATCGATCAGGAGGTTCGGCGGTTTGCGTATAAGGTTGAGGCTGGCGCGGAGTATGCGATTACCCAGCCTGTGTTCGATCTGCGCGTGCTTGAAGAGTTTTTGCGGCGGATTGAGGGGTTCAGGATTCCGGTGATTGCGGGGATCTGGCCGTTGACGAGTCTGCGGAATGCTGAGTTTATGAAGAATGACTTGCGGGTGAGTATGCCGGAGTCGATTATGGCTCGTATGGCTGCGGTGACTTCGCCCGATGCGGCTAAGGCTGAGGGCGTGGCGATTGCCCGAGAGATGCTTGCCGAGGCGAGGCCGATGGTGCAGGGGGTTCAGGTGAGTGCTCCGTTTGGGAAGTTTCCTGCTGCGGCTCAGGTGTTGGGGTTGGTTTAGGTTCGGAGTTGCTGATTCGCGGTTCGGCTTCAGGTTCAGGAGATGGTATGGCTAGTTTTGAAGAGCAGTTGACGGCGCTGGAGGGTGTGGTCGAGCGGCTGGAGCGGGGGGAGCTGTCGCTCGATGAATCGGTGCGGCTGTTTGAGGAGGGCGTGAAGCTGTCGGAGGCTTGCAAGAAGGAACTGGAGGCGGCGGAGGGAAGGATTCAGGTGCTGGTGGAGCGCGGGCGAGGGTTGGTCGCGGTGGATTTGGCGGTGGAGGACGATGTTGATGAGGGTGAGGAGGGGGAGTAGGATATTGGTATGAAACGAGATATCCATAAGCTCGCTGATTGGCTCGTCGAGGTTTGCCAGGAGGGTGTGGCGATCGAGCAAAAGATTCTGGAATGGAAACGGGCCGAAAAGACGGTTCCGGTTACTCAACAGCCCAAGGTAGGTTAGTTGCCAACCTTTACTGTTGTTGGTGGAGCAAATGGAGCAGGGAAGTCGACCTTGACGCGGCTGGGGCGTGAAGGTTTTCAGGACTCCGCAGTGCCTGATCCTGATGCGGTGGCTCGTTCGATGCAGCGGCTCGGTGCTCAGAGCGGCTCTCCAATAGATGCCGGTCGGGCCGTTATCGAGATGGCAGAGGGTTTTCTAACAAGCGGAAGCAGTTTTCTGGTCGAGACGACACTCTCGGGCCATACCTATCTACGATGATGGTTCGAGCGAAGAGACTTGGCTATCTAGTGGTGTTGCTTTATGTGGGGACCTCTGACGTATCGATCAATTTGCAGCGAGTGCGGAACCGGGTGGAAAAAGGCGGCCACGATGTTCCGGAGGAAGATCAACTGCGGCGTTATCCGAGGAGTTTTGCCAATTTCAGGAAAGCATTTGAGCTTGCCGATGAAGTGATTGTGTTCGATAACTCCACGTCGAAGGGGCACACCAAAGTGGCGGTAAAAGATGTGAATGGAGTTGAGTTGTTTGAGCCGGTGCCTGAGTGGGCAGCGTTCCTCAGATGCTCCTAATTAGCCAGCCAGATGCGGACGACTAACGGCTATGTATCAGAAGTTCGGAATCGTATTTCCTGAAAATTGCCTGAAGGGTGGGAGTGTTGCGGTCCGGGGTGGAATGGATCTCTTCGATCAGGCGGAAGATATTGGATGTCATGATGAGGAGATATCGGACCGGGCCGGGTCCGGGATTCCAGTACGTGTGGGGCGTGTTGCGTGGCACATGGACGCCTGATCCAGCGTGAGCTACTACTTCTTGGTCTCCGACCCTGACGCAGAGGGTTCCTTCGAGAACGTACCAGGCTTCATCGTCGCTGTGGTGCAGGTGGAGTGGAGCGATGAGACGTGGCGGGCCGGCGGGGCTTCCTGGGTCCTGCCACTCGGCGATGACGAATGCATCGCTGGTAGAGCCAAGGATGTGTCCGGCTAGTGGGGGAGCTGGCTTTGGTGGGGTCATGGTGTATCTCTATTGTCGGAAGCTTTCAGGAAAGACCTAGCGATCAGCGGTGTTGTCGAGCCAGTAGGCGGTTCTGGCGAAGACGGTGAAATCGGGATGATTGGGTAGGCTGACGCGGAGAGCGTGGAGGCCAGGCTGCGCGGCGGTGGGGGTAAAGCTGAGCAGGTATTGGTTGCGCAGATGATTGGCGAGGAGGCCGAGCTGCTCGTCGAGCTGGTGCTGGTTGTCGAAACGGGCCGCTTCTCCTCCTGAGAGGGTGGCTAGTTCTGCGGCAACGTTTTTGCGCATTGCGTCGAAGATCATTTCCATAGGTTCGGTGAGATTGAAGTAGGCCACATAGGATCCATTGCCAACCTGAATGGGCGGATTTCCGTGAGGGTTTTCTTTGAGTGAGTCTTTGAGCGTGGTCTTGGTAGGGGAGAAGGTAAGGGTGTAGATGGCAGTGTTCGTTTCTCCTGTTATGCGAAGGATTTCTTTGGCGGTAGTTTTGCTGCCGATGTCGTGAGGCTGAGAGAGCAGAAGGATGGCGCGGCGATTGGTGGGAGGCTGATGGCTTAGAAGGTCGAGAGCGAATTTGAGACTGTCCATGATCGCGGCGCCGGAGTCACCGGGGTCGGGATGGTTGATGGCATCGGTCCACTGAGCAATGTCGGAGGTAAAGGGTGAGGCGGCCTCGGGTTTGCTGTCGAAGTTGACGATGGAGACCTGATTGGGTGGATCACCGAGGAGCGAAGCCAGTATGGTTTCGAGATTGCGGTAGTCACGAAGCTGGTGGACGGCTGCTCCGCCGGTTTGGATGAGGACAACAAGAGAGAGCGGCGGTTTGGTCTCGTCGTCGAGAGTGATTTTCTGGGGCGTGCCGCTGTCAGTGAGTAGAAAATCGTTGGCCGTGAGAGAGTAGATGACTTCGTTGGTGGGGTTTTGGACAAGTGTAGGGACGATGACG
>DATDHL010000660.1:0-2336 GCA_036521575.1 Edaphobacter sp.
TCATCGACGCGGTTTTGCGCTTCAGCCAGGGTGGGCTTAGCAGCGATGAAGTGGAGCTGAATCTCGCCGGAGTGGGCAAGGATGGTGGTCTCGACATCGGAATATTGTTGATAGATGGGGGCGGTGCGGGCGTCGACCTGCGACTCGGGAATGAGGGGCATGCGCAGAAGGCGGCGAGCGATGTAGCGGGGCGGGAGAGTGGTGGCGAGACGCGGCCTTGCCTGATTGTCGAAGAGGGGCTTGAGCTCGTTGGGTGGGCCGGGGAGCAGGATGATGATCTTGCGGTGGGAGTCGACGACGGTGTCGAGGTATTGGCCGGGGGCGCTGCCGTTAGGGTTGGGCAGGACGGTGGCTCCTTCGAGGACGTCTGCTTGCTTGGCGTTGTTGGGCGGCATGACGATCTTGCGGGCCGCGTAACGCTTGTAGAGGCTGGTGACGATGTCGTTGTCGCGGTGGAGCTCGAGGTTGAGGGCGGCGGCTACGGCTTCGCGGGTGAGGTCGTCTTCGGTGGGGCCGAGGCCTCCCGAGAAGAGGACGATGTCGGCTCGAGAGATGGCGGTGCGGACGGCTTCGGTGAGGTGGGTGAGGTTGTCGCCGATGATGGTTTTGAAGGCCACGGAGACGCCGAGGTCGTTGAGGCCCTGAGTGAGATAGAGAGAGTTGGTGTCCTGACGGTAGGGGGTCAGCATCTCAGAGCCAATGGCGATGATTTCGGCGATCATGGTGCTCTTTCGTGTTCCTTCTGAGGGGTATCTCCCCCTCCCCTACTTAAGTACGCAAAGTATTCTAATAAAAGACTTTAGCCTTGGACTTTTGCACTAAAGTATTGTATTTAGATATACCTTACATCTAAAGTATTCATTCTAAACAAGAAGGCCCCGGGTGTCCGGGGCTTTCTTTTCTTACTTCTTAATTCAGTATAGCG
The DNA here is from genome assembly GCA_036521575.1 of Edaphobacter sp. Classification (GTDB taxonomy): domain Bacteria; phylum Acidobacteriota; class Terriglobia; order Terriglobales; family Acidobacteriaceae; genus Edaphobacter. The sequence continues at coordinate 926 of DATDHL010000660.1, forward strand.
GTTTTGAGGGAATGAATCGGCAACGTGAATCTCTATGACTGCCTTGGGGATTCGGGATTTCGGGGCTTGACAAGGGGCAAAAAGTGCCGCAAATGGCGATGGTATTCCGGAGATACAGCGATTGATTCGCCGTATCTCCGGGGTTGTGATTGCGTTACTACTTTTTGCCTATACAGAACGTTGCAAAGTTCCACTTGTCGGAGTCGTCGGTTAGGCCGTTGGTGAGTGAGCGAGTTGTATGCAGGCGAACCAGATAGGAGCACTGGGGCCAGGTGGTGATGTTGTGGAAGTCGGTACCCGCTGTGCCGCGTGGGCCCACTCCGGATGGGAAGGTTGGCGCTGGCATGATCGTTGCTGCGGTGACCATGTCGATAAACCAGGAGGCCAGAAGCTCGTGGTCGGTGGTGTAGAGGATGTGGAGATCTGTGGACAACGGCGAGCAACTGCCAGGGCCAATGAACTCCTGCAGGTTGATGAGATTAACTTCGGGCCAGTTGTTGATGTGAATTTTGGAGAGCTGGTTGGTGTAATCGGGTGCAGCGCCGCCGTTGACCGCAGCAATGGTGCTGACGCGGGTGGCCTGGAAGATCAGCGCGGCGTTGATGCCGTTTTTCTGGTTAGCGACGGGGACGGCGGTTCCGGCAGTGAGGCCGGTGGTTGGATCGCCGCCGGGGAAGGGGACGTTGCATGCGAAGCCCATGAGCCAGCCGCTGAAGGCGTCGTCAAAGGCCATGGGGTCGACCGTGACCCAACCGTTAGGGTCGGGCACGATGTAGTGATCGGGCGGGTTTGGTCCTGGAGGCCCGACGGGCGGTGTGGGCGAGGTGACGCCGGTGCCGCGGATACGGACGGACTGGATGGCGAACGGATTGGCGTTCCAGAGCGTGTAGCGGTTGCCGACGAGGACCTCGTAGACGAGAGAGTCTTTGATGGGTTTGGGTGTGGGCGCAACGACGGGATCCTGGAAGAGGAAGCGATAGGCCATCGGAGCGCCGGCATGTGCGGGGTCGGTTTTGGGACAGAGGCCGCGGAGGCTGAGGCCACCGGTGAAGCCGAAGTTGGGCCCGCCGTGTCCGGCCTGGGATTTATTGGTGAGACCGGTGCCGGGATCGATGTCGGCGTAGATGCCGAAGTCTCCGACGTGGGTGAACCAGGGATGATTGAAGATCGGCGGGCAGACGAGTTCGCAGAAGCGCACGCACCGACGGTAGCAAATCCAATGACAGAGCTGGATGCAGTAGGGCTGGAGCTTGAAGTCGGTGAGGAGGCGAGTGTAGAGGGCCGTATCTCCTGCTCCAACGGCAAGGCTTAGCTGCTGCAACTGGGCCGGATTCTGGGCGAGCTGGCCGGTGGCAACAGCGAATTGCCAGGCCTCGTGAAACTGATTGTCGATCGTAGCCAGAGGCAGCTT
>DATDHL010000661.1:0-7833 GCA_036521575.1 Edaphobacter sp.
ACCCGTCAGCAGTGCGCAGGGTTGGAGGCCATGATCTGCGGGTCGGAGACCTGCTCGGCGGAGTACTATTTGAGCTCCGAATCGATCCGCTATCGCAAAACGAATTAAGAGGCTAAGAAATCTTGCAGTAGTTGCTATAGAGCTGTTGTTCGGGGGCGGAGCTTGCGCAAGGGGAGGGCGGTCGGACACCTTGAAACGAGCCAAAAACGAGCTACGGATGCTGTCAAGCCTATGGTCAAGCTATCTCAAGCGAAATCAACAACATCCAAATGCCGGATAATTTCCACCCACCTGCTATCCTGGATACAGTAATGAAAAAAGAAGCCCCGGCAACGGCCGGGGTTTTCCTTTTACCCACTATGCATCCAGAAAGAGAAACTACACAGGTAAAATACCTAGAATGAACACTTTACAGGAACATGGTCCACCAAACCCTTGAATCAAGAGACTTCCCGCATCCGGGGGTAGCCTGGTCCAGACCTAAGTCATCTACTTCGAAGACTTTAGGCCCAAAGTGCCCCGGGGGGAGGGTGCTCACTCGTGCCGCAATGCGACTACCGGATCCATCCGTGAGGCCCGCACCGCCGGAAGAAGACCGGAGATCACTCCGACCGCTGCAAGGATCGCGAAGGAGACCAGCATGATTCCGGGGGAGGCTCTCAGGATAATGTCGCCTTCATGGTTCGCTGTCTTGTAGATGTCCGAGTAGAGCGGCATGGGGGGCACCATGTATGCGACGATCACCGCTACGATCATTCCGACGATGCCGGCGATGAAGGTCAGGGTCAGACTTTCGAGCAGGAATTGCGTAAGGATGTCGCGGCGGCGCGCACCAAGGGCCTTCAGCAGGCCAATTTCGCGCGTCCGTTCCGTGACGGAGACAAGCATGATGTTCATCACGCCCACGCCGCCTACGCCCAGCGTCATCGCGCCGATGATGCCGAGGATCATCTGCAGTGCGGTACCGAACTGCATGATCTCCTGCGAATCTTCGACGGTGTCCCAGGTGGGGGTCGCTTTATCATCCTTCGGATCGAAGTGATGACGGCTGGCGAGAACAGCGCGCACGGCCTGCAACGCCTTGATATGCAGATCGGGCGAACTGGGCTGGAAGACGATGCTTCCGGGATCACGCTGGTCGCGCAGGATTCGCATCGTGTCGAAGGGGACGAAGGCGTTCTCGTTGTCCGGGCCATTGTTCGATGAGTCCTGAATCTTTGTCTGGAGGACGCCGATGACCTCGAATACGTGGCCCTCGATCTGAACGGATTCGCCTACTGGTGGGTAGCCGTTGAAGAGCTTTAGCGCTGCATGCGGACCAAAGATGACGACCTGCCGATGTTCGGTAAAGTCCGCGGGTTCGAAGTAGCGTCCCTGGTCGATGTTGAGCTTGCGCATGCCGCCATAGGGGAACTCGATTGCTTTGGTTGAAATGTTGACTACCTTTGAGCCGTACTTGAAGCTGAAGCCGTCGTCGCTTTCGGAGCTAACGGCGGTGAGGAAGGGAACTGCGTCGCGTACTGCTTCCGTATCGCCGTCCAGAAATTTGATCTTTTTGCCCGAGCGCTCTCCTCCGGCCTGCATGCTCGTCTGGCCGCCCCACATCATGATGACGTTGTTGCCCAGGCCCATGAAACCGTTCAAGACTTCGACGCCGACGCTGCGTCCATAGCTGAGCAGCAACACCACGGTCACGAGTCCCCACACGATTCCAAGCATCGTCAGCCCGGAGCGGAGGCGGTTTCTCAGCAGCGAATCGATACTTTGGCGGACGATTTCAAGCAGGTTCATGGGCTATTCCGTTCGCAGACATTCCATTGGGCTGAGGTTAGCTGCGCGCAGTGCAGGGTACGTGCCGGCGAACAGCGTAATTGCGGTAAGCGTAGCCAGCGAGGCGATGATGGCGAGAGGCGAGATCACAGGATGCGGAACGAAGTCGGGAAGCGGGACGAGCCGCAGCAACAGGCAAGTCCCAACGCCAAGAATCAGGCCAGTGATTCCGCTGACGATGGTGATGATCGCCGATTCAACCAGGAACTGCCGTCGAATATCTACGGCAGTTGCACCGAGGGCTTTGCGAATGCCGATCTCCCGCGTTCGTTCAGTGACCGCGACCAGCATAATGTTCATGACGCCGATGCCCCCCAGGGCAAGAGTGAGCAGCGCAACGGCCCCAAAGAACATCGTCATCACGCCGAAGATACGTTCGGTGAACTTAGCGCCATCCAGGGTATCCCAGATCCATAGTGCTTCCTTGTCGTCGGCGCTGTAGTGGTGGCGCTCGGCGATGATTCGCTTGACCTGATCCAGCGCTTTTTCGTGCAGGTCCGGTGAAACTGGCTCGACAACGATGTTGTTTACGAAGCCACGTACTATCCCCGGGCGCTCGGGCGGAGGGAAGTCACGAGCCATCGCAGAATATGTTGTAAATAGCTGTGTATTATCTGGCCCGCTGCCATAGCTTCCGTTTTGTTTTTTCTTGGCGAGCACGCCGATCACCGTGTACTCATAGCCATTGACCATCAGCGGCTGGCCGATGACGGTTTTGCCGGGGAAGAGCTGGCGGTTGGCCTCGGCGCCCAGGATGATCACGCGCCTGCCGTTTGCCTCGTCCTCGTCGCTCATCAGACGGCCCTGCTCGACGGTCAGAGAGCGGAAGCGCTGATACTCTGGCCACACGCCCCGGACCGGGCGGCTGGCGGCGTTCCACTGGCTTACCTCAGAGACGCTTCGGCGCAGTTCGGGACTTACTGTTTTCACCAGATTTGCCTGTTGCTGGATGGCAATCGCGTCATCGATGGTGAGGCGGATGTCTCGTCCGGCTGCATAGCCGCCGGCCTGTGCCCCGGTTTTGCCACCGAAGATAATAGCGATATCCGTACCGATGGTCTTCAGATGTTCCTTTTGGTCAATACTGAATCCTATGCCCAGTCCTACCAGCAGAATCACCGAGGTGATGCCCCAGACGATACCGAACATCGTCAGGAAGCTGCGGAGTTTTGACTCCCAGAGCGCGGCCAGAGTCTGCTTCAGGATTTCGCGTATAGGCATAAGGTCAACGGCTGCTGATTAGTAGCATCATGTGGACTATACGGAGGGTGAGCTCGGAAGGTTCCTTGGGGAAGAGGGTTGGGATGCAATAAGATGGGGTAGCAAGTGACCAGCCTTTCGTGCGCCCGGATGGTGAAATCGGCAGACACAGCGGACTTAAAATCCGCAGACCCTAACCGGTCGTGGGGGTTCAAGTCCCCCTCCGGGCACCAGTAAGCTATTGATAATCATATAGTTAGCTTTCTATTTGGACAGATGGAAGTTCACTGATCCTCCCTGAACGTCAGCGTGACGCATCAGATCACACTGCACCGTATGTCTACACCGACTCGCTCGAGGTAACCCTCACGGCATGGGCTTGGCAGATGTGGGTTCGTCGACTTTGAGAATCTGGTTGGCGCGAACATTTTCCAATGTCTGGATGGTTCCACTGGGCCACCGGATATTTACGGATTTTACGGTGGTTTCTGGGCCAAGGCCGAAGTGGACACGTTTGTCGCTGGACGATAGATAGCTGCCTGCTGTCGATACTGTAGAGAATTGAGAACCGGTAGCTGTGGTGACTTTGATCTCGGCGCCGATGCCGTCGCGGTTGCTGTGATGGCCTACGAGAGAGATCGTGAGCCAGTGGTTGTCGGTCGCCGTTTCGTTGTGCAGGACATAGGCGGGTCCGTCATTGGTGGTAACGACGGCATCGATGCGACCATCGTTATCGAGATCGCCGATTGCCAGGCCGCGTCCCGCCCATGACTGGTGGAAGATTTCACCAGATTGTGCGGAGACATCCACGAAACCGTGGCCGGTGTTGTGTGCCAGGAGCATTGGTTCTTTGTAATGGAGCTGGGGGAAGTTGAGTTCGATGGTATCGAGATCGTGGCCTTGAGCGATAAGAAGGTCCTTGTGGCCGTCGTTATCGTAGTCTAGAAAGCGGATACCCCACCCGGAGTGCAGCAGGGTAATGCCGCCGATACCGCTGATATAGCTGTCGTAAGAAAAGCTGGAATCACCGCTGTTGTGGTAGAGGGCATACCGCTGGTTGGCCAAATTTGTGATGACAAGATCGGGTAGGCCATCGTTATCGTAATCCTGGAAATCAACGCCCATGCCGGCATAGGTGCGACCGTCTCCGTCTACGGCGATCTCTGCCTGCATGCCAACCTCCTCGAATGTACCGTCGCCTTTGTTGCGGTATAGAAATTCGAGCATGGAGTCATTGGCTATGACGATGTCTATCTTGCCGTCGCGATCGAAGTCGGCGATAGCAATGCCGAGGCCTTTGCCGGGTTTTTCCAGCCCAGCTTTACTGGTGATATCGGTGAAATGGCCGTTGCCGTCGTTGTGAAAGACGAGAGGAGAGATGGCAGGGAAGACGTCGGGATGGCAGTAGGAGCGGTAGCCGTCTCGATGTTCGCCGCACCAGATATCGTCGAAGTTCCATTGGAGATAGCGAAGTACGATGAGATCGAGCAAGCCATCGTTGTCGAGATCGACCCATGCGGCGGAGGTAGACCAGCCGCCACCGCCTGTACCCGATTTGTCGGTCACGTCAGTGAAGGTTCCGTTGCCGTTATTGTGATAGAGCCGATTGCCGCCGTACGCCGTGACGTAGATATCTTCGTAGCCATCGTTGTCATAGTCAGCGACGGTGACTCCCATGCCATAGCCAATCCCTTGAAGGCCAGCTTTTTCGGTAACGTCCTCGAAGGTTCCGTCTTTCTTTTGGTGAAAGAGCCGATTCCAGTATTTAGGGTCTGTCTTTTGCGGAATGGCACCTTTGGCCATGGGGTCGGTGAGAGGAGCTCCATTAACGAAGAAGATGTCGAGCAGGCCATCGTTGTCGTAATCAAAGAGCGCAACGCCGGAGCCCATGGTTTCAAGCAGGTATTTTTTGGCTGTGTGCGAGGCCTGACCGACGAATACAACGTGACTTTGTGCTGTGATGTCGACAAAATTGCCTGGCGTAGAAGCTGCAGGTGATGGAGTGTTCGCTGATTTTGCATTTGTTGGGTGCGGCGCTTGAGCAGCAGCCCGAGTGCCTAGTGAGCTCCAGAAAGGGCAAAGCATGGCGACGATGACAAGTGCAGCAAAAGACTTTATGCGTCTGCTCTCGGTGACTAAGACACTCTGGCACATTGGCTGTGACAATTGCTCCTTTTGAGATGTTGGGCCAGTGTACCTTGACTATCTCAATCGTGACGGTGCAACGTTCCTCGCTCGCCAGAATAGGGTTGCCCTTGATCTACGGATTGCAAAGAAGTAGGCCTTGTAAAACCGCGAAGTATTTGCCAGCTTGTACAATGAGGTCGTCTTTGTGAAGGAGTAATCGATATAGTCTGCGAAGATAAAGTGCGGTTAGAAACGTGAAGAAACGACGTAGCAGACATTCCGAGATAGTAAGTATGAGTCGGCGTCTTCAAGGCGTGCTGGTTGTCGTTGTGACGCTAACGACAGCGTTAATCCCAGCGGCTGTGGCCCAGCAAACTTTTTTACAACACCCTAATGGAATTTCGATACAGGGCGTTGTCCGGAACGGAGAGGGTAAACCGGTTGGTGAAGCGGTGGTGCTGTTGGAACAGGAGGATGTTTCCGGTGAGTTGGAGTCGAAAACCGACGCAGCGGGGAGGTTTGCGTTTTTGGCCATGCGAGCCGGTACCTATGTTCTCACCGCGGAGAAATTTGGATTTCGCAGCCGTGCTACTGCGATTAACGTACCGCCACAACAAAGGATTGAACTGGTCCTCGAAGATACTAAGATCGCTCCTCCGAATTCCAGCGCTGTTTCACCGTCTTCCGTCGAAACTATGGCTTTTGCAGATAAGCCAAATTTCACGGTTGCAGGAGTAACTGATTGGACCGCTGTGGGGGGACATGGATCAGATTCCAGTTTGAGGACTAGCGAAGCGCTCGCTCATGAAACGCTAAACCTCAAAGCAGAGGATACAGGACGTGGGACTGCAGGCGCAGTCCGGGATGCCAGTAAAGCTAATGAGGATGAAAGTAAACTGCGCGCGGATCTTGCGAGGTCACCCGATAGCTTCGAGACAAATCGTCAGCTCGGCGCATTCTACCTTCATGCAGGTAGATATCAGGAGGCCCTTCCGCTGCTACAGAAGGCGTACCGGATTGATCCAGAAAATTATGGCAACGAGTACGATCTGACGGTGGCGTACGAAGGAGGCGGTGATTTCGCGGAGGCACGTGAACGCGTTCAGGAATTACTGGCGCATAAGGAGAACGCGGATTTGCATCGGCTGGCGGGTGACCTTAACGAGAAATTAGGTGATCCATTGGCAGCCGTCCACGAATATGAGCGAGCAGTACGCATGGATCCCAACGAGCAGAACTATTTTGAATGGGGTTCTGAGTTGCTCCTCCATCGAGCCGTGTGGCAGGCACAAGAGGTCTTTCGTAAGGGGGCAGAAATATATCCGAAGTCTGCCAGAATGCTGACTGGGCTTGGTGCGGCTCTTTTTGCCGGCGCTCTGTACGATGATGCGGCGCTTCGCTTGTGCGCTGCCTCCGATTTGAATCCGACTGACTCCGAGCCCTACCTCTTTATGGGCAAGATCCAGATGGCGGCGCCAAACCCGATGGTGTGCGTTGAACAGAAGTTGGCTCGGTTTGTCCAGGAACAGCCCGAAAACTCTCTCGCCAACTATTTTTATGCGATGGCAATCCTGAAACGGCAGCAACAGTCGCCAGATAGGCAGAGCCTGCAGCAGGCGGAAGATCTGCTTACGAGAGCCGTGGCCATCGACGTCAAGTGCAGTGACGCTTATCTTCAACTTGGAATTCTCGCCGCCTCCCAGCATTCCTTCGAGAAGGCGATTGATTTCTATACGAAGGCGATTGAAACAAATCCCCAAATGGGCGAAGCCCACTACCGGCTCGGTGTGGCTTATGACAGGACTGGTGAGCCAGCAAAGGCCAAACGGGAATTTCAACTTCATGACGAGATCAAGAAGCAAGAGGCAGAGGCGATCGAACGTCAGCGGCGCGAGGTCAAGCAATTTCTGGTTGTTCTTCCGGAGGGACACCCAGCTCGTCCGCCGTCACCCTGAGGATGCACATGGACAATTATGTAGCTTCCGAAGTGTTCTATGTCGACCGCGGTTTAAACGTTGTCACTATCCCATCGCCTTCACGGATGGTGAGGATCTGATTCGCCTTGACCTGCGTGAATCGTTCAATCTTTTGCGTAGTTGGCCACTTCACTTCGATCAGGTCTACGGTTTCTGTCTTCCCAAGTCCGAAGTGAAGGCGTAGGTCGCTTTGTGACATCACGCTTGTTCCGCTGTGCACTTCATCCATCTGTGTATGTTTACCAGTGATAACTCGCACTCGCGCTCCGATGGCGGTGCGATTACATTTACTTCCCACCAGCTTGATCTTGATCCAATTCTGTTTGTTGCCACCTTCATTGCGCAGGAGTGACGGAAGATCGTTCAGATTCAAGACCAGGACATCCATACTGCCATTGTTGTTGTAGTCCCCGAACGCGGCACCCCGGCTGGAAAAGCGCTCGCTTATGCCGGGTCCCATCTCTGCGGAAACGTCTTTGAAGTGGCCATTGCCGAGATTCTTGTAGACGAGTCGCGGATTTTTGAACGTCTCGCCGAAGTTGTAATGGTCAACCTCGGGGTAGACGTGCCCATTGATCTGGATGATGTCTGTCCAACCATCGTTGTCGTAGTCGACGAAGCCGCAGCCCCATGCCACATAACGGTTGTTGACTCCGATTCCCGAGGGGAAGGTGACATCGCTGAAGGTTCCGTCGCCATT
>DATDHL010000662.1:0-4679 GCA_036521575.1 Edaphobacter sp.
CGACCCCAGATGCCGCACATTCACCAGCCCGCCAAACTCAAACCCCGTAGCCCGCTCCGTCCTCAAACTAGCATTCGGCAAGGTGATCTGCTGGCCCACCTGCCCCGTCCGGTAAAGCTCATTCATAGTGGGCCCACGAAAAGCCCGAAACACCGACCCGGTCAACGACACCCCATGTCCAAGCTGCTTCACTACACCAAGCCGCGGATCGAACACCGTCTCCTGAATCTCCGGCAGCGTCTTTGCCGGCCCACCCCCAACCTGCCGCCCATCGAAGTTTCCAAACCAATCCACCCGCGACGACAGTGCAATCGACCAGCTCGAAGGCTGCCAAAGCACCTCCCCATAGATTCCCGTTCCGCGCTGCCGAGCGCTCGTACTGACCGTAGGCTTCAGTACCCCATTCGTCACTCCGGTCTCGTTATCCGTCGCCCGAGTATCCAGCACATCGCTACCCGCAACCACAGTCAACGCCCGATAACTCCGAGCCCACTGCAGCGCCCCACCTATCTGCTGCGAAGGCACTTGCTGCAGATTCGTCAGCTTCTCCGAAGCCCTCCCCGTCGCAACCGACGAGAAGCTCTGCCGGTAATTCTGATCCGCACCATAAAGCCGTAACACCAGCCGACCAACATCAGCAGGCGACCAGTCTGCCCCACCCACATACCGCCAAATCCGCGCCGCATTCGTCTGCAACGGCGTTCCATTGCTTCGCGCCTCATTCAACATATTGCCGCGCAAAAACACATCGCCATCGCTCCCAACATCTCGTCGAAACTCCACTCGTCCACTCTGCGAATGCACATTCGATGGCACATCCACCGGCCCACGCACCTCCGGAGCAGTCAAAATATATCCGCCCGTCCGGAAGAACGTCGCCGCCCCAAGACCGCTCCAGCCGCGCTCCCCCGCAGTAATCAAGCCGTTCAGAATCGACGTCGCCTCATTGGCGCCCGCCACATCGACCGCATAGTCGAGGCTCTCAGGCTTCACCGGCAGCACATCGATCACACCGCCAATCGCGCTCGACCCATAAAGATCCGAAGCTCCACCCCGCATCAGCGCAACATCCCTCACCGCAAGCTGCGGAATCTCATTCCAATGAATCCACCCTCCAAAAGCATCGTTCAACGGAACCTGATCACTCAGCACCAGCGTCCTGCTAGCAGCAGTAGACCCAAGCCCCCGCAGTGTAGTCCCCTGCGAAGTCGGATTCGCAACCCACGAACTCGTCCTCCGAAACAGCTGAAACCCCGCAACCTGACGCAGCCGGTCATCCAGCACAAACCCCGGAGCCTCCCGCAGCTGTTCCTCCGACATCGTCCGCACACTGCTCGCACTCGCATCCAACGCCAGCGGAACGCGCGCAGCCGTCACCTCTACATTTTCTTGATTCGCAGCGAGCGGCAGCACGACCACAAGCTCCGCCCCGTCACCTACCGCTTGAGTAACATTGCTGAACCCTTGCCGCGTCACCTGCACCTTAGTCTCTGCGCCAACCGCCATCTCAAGGTTTGAGCATCCCGTCCCATCACTCGTCACGCTCTTCGATAGCTCAGAAACCAGCTGAATCTGCGCGTTAACGATCGCCAGCCCCTGCTGATCTCTGACGCAGACCCGTACCGTCCGCTCACCCAAAGGAGCTGTCGACTGTGAGCGTCCACCACCTGCAAGCATGGCCCCGACCAGCGCAATCGCTGTATGGAAATAAACTGGCACGTCCCACTATCGTATCGCGGCCGCGCACACACACAGGCGAAATCGCTCACGGATACCATCCGGAGCCATTCCAGTCCTCTGATAATCTTCCTACTCCCGAGCCTCAGTGGCTTTCATCAAAGAAGCACCCACCTGCGCATCCTCCACCGCAGGACGGATATCGATCTCCAGCAGATCACTCCACTGCGCCGCGAAGTCGGCCAGCAACTGCGCATCATCACACTCCAGAACATGCACTCCGCCAGACCCGTCCGCATAGTGCCACCGCCCAATCGTCTTGATGCCCTCCGGCGGTTGAGCGCCACTCTTTAGAAATCGCACAGTCGCTTCTTTATACGTATCGGTGCGCAATGACCAGGTAGAAACAAATTTCATATTCTGCTCCTTGCACTGCGCGAGGAATTCTACAGAGTTCCGCACATACTGTCGCGAAGTTCCCCAATCTACATGCACCGTCCTCCCGCGCCGTGGTACTCTTCCGCCTACCATGCCCAGCACACGCCGGACATTCTGCGCTCAGGCCACCTCCCTCCTCATCGGCCCCCATCTTCTCCTGTCTCAGACACCGCCGTCCCCATCCCAATCAACCGCACGCCCCAATGTAGCCGCCATCGACCACGACCGCATCCTTCAAGCCGCAGACAGCTACCTCAAGCAGCCACCCGTTCCCCTGACCACACTTCCCTCACCGCGAAGCCCCGGCACACCGCACGACTTCTACTCCGAAGCCGAAGACTACTGGCCCAACGCGGCTGACCCCGCCGGCCCCTACACCCAACGTACCGGACAACCCAACCCGGCCGCCTTCACCGCCCACCGCGAAGCCGTACTCAACCTGGGTCTCTATGTCCCCGCGCTCACAGCTGCCTTCGTCCTCACCAAAGACGCCAAGTACGCCAACCAAGCCGTCGCTCACCTCCGAACATGGTTCATCGACCCCGACACTAGCATGACCCCCAGCCTCCTCTACGGACAGGTCATCCTTCCAGCAAAAACCGGCCGCCCTGAAGGCGTCGTCGAAGCCATACACCTCGCCGAGGTCGCCCAATCCATCCCCTTCCTCACCACCTCCGAAGTCCTCTCCGATACCGACCTGGCCGCCATCCAAAAGTGGTTCGCCGACTATCTCGAATGGCTCAACACCTCCCGCCTCGCCGGCCTCGCCCGCGACATGCGGAACCACAACGGCACCTCCTGGCTCCTTCAAGCCGCCTCCTGCGCCCACCTCAACACCAAAGACGACCGCCCTCTCACCACCCTTCGCCACCAGTTCAAATCCGCCACGCTCCGAGCCCAGATCTCCGCCGAAGGCACGTTCCCCCGCGAACTGGCCACGCCCATCCCCTATCGCCTCTCTCTCTTCAACCTCGACATGCTCGCCGCCATCTGCGACCTGCTCTCCACCCGTTTCGAAAGCGTCTGGGAGTACGAGCTACAGGACGGCCCCAGCATGCGCGTCGCCATCGCCCGCCACTTCCCCTTCATCCTGCACCGTGGAGCGTGGCCCTACAAAGCTGATGCCACCCGCTTCACTGTTCTGCCCCTCCGCCAGCCCAGCCTTCTACTCGCTGCCCGCGCCTACAATCGCCCCGAATACGCAGACCTATGGCGCACCCTCCCACCCGATCCCGCCATCCCCGAACTCCAGCGAACCTTCCCCATCCGCCAGCCCCTACTCTGGGTGACAAGGCCTCACCCGTAGCAACGCATTAAAAGAAAAGCGGCGAGACCAAAGTCCCACCGCCTCTCCACACAGAATCAACTTCAAAGTTCATCGACGAGCTAAGCAGCGCTCTTTGACTGAAACTCCTTCACAATCGCCAAATATTTCTTCGCGCTCTCGGTCACAACCTCGGGCTTACCCTCAGCCATAGCCTTAGCATTCACCAGATCAGCGCCAACACCAAGAGCAAACGCCCCGGCCTGCAGAAACTCCGCCGCTGTAGCCAGCGAAACCCCACCCGTCGGAATCATCTCCACATGCGGCAGCGGAGCCTTCAGGGTGGAAATATACTTCGCCCCGCCCATTGCGCTCGCCGGAAACACCTTCACCACATCAGCACCCGCCTGCCATGCCGTAACAATCTCCGTAGGCGTCAAAGCCCCTGGCAGCACCGCAATCGAATACCGGTGACACATCTCAATCGTCTGCAGATTCAGCGCCGGGCTCACCACAAACTTCGCGCCCTCCAGAATGCACATACGCGCCGTCTCCGCATCCAGCACCGTTCCCGCGCCGATCAAAATATCCGGCCGCTGTTCCGCCAGCTTCCGCATCACCTGAATCGCTCCCGGCACCGTCATCGTAATCTCGAGCACAGTCACGCCTCCAGCAGCAATCGCCTCAGCCAGCGCCAGCGCCTTATCCACCGACTCCGCACGCAACACCGGAACCAGCCCAATCTCTTTCAGCGACTTCAATACAGCAACCTTCTCCATCATCTCTCCTGTTCTTAGCCTGTCTTGTATTACCGCTGCACGCGGGCCCCGCCGCCCTTCATGATGCGCTGCACCTCATCGAAGGTAGCCATAGTCGTATCACCGGGAGTAGTCATCGCCAGCGCACCATGCGCACAGCCACAGTTGACAGCCCAATCCGCGCCCTTGTCATTCAGAAATCCATAAATCAACCCCGAAGCAAACGAGTCTCCACCACCAACGCGGTCAAATATCTCGAGATCGGGCATAGGCCGCGCCTCATGGAACTTGCCTTCGTAGTAGCAAACGGCTCCCCAGTCGTTGACACTCGCCGTCTTAGCGTGACGCAGCGTCGTAGCCACCGCCCTGAAGTTCGGGAACGTAGCCACAGCCTTCTCGATCATCTTGCGGAAGTTAGCCGAATCCAACTCACCAAGGTCCTCGCCAACGCCCTCAATCTCAAACCCCAACGCCGCCGTAAAATCCTCTTCATTGCCGATCATCACATCGACATACGAAGCCAACTCGCGATTCACCTCAGT
>DATDHL010000663.1:0-3173 GCA_036521575.1 Edaphobacter sp.
CCCCCACCCTCAAAGTCCCCGGTGACTGGAACACCCAGGACCCCACCCTCTTCCGCTACGAAGGAGTCGTCTGGTATCAGCGCGACTTCGACTTCCAGCCCAAACCCAACACCCGCACCTTCCTCCACCTCGGCGCGGCCAACTACAAGTCCTTCGTCTGGGTAAACCAGAAGCGCATCTGCGACCACGAAGGCGGCTTCACCCCGTTCGACTGTGAAGTCACCGCCGCCCTCAAGCCCGGCAGCAACTTCGTTGTCATCGCCGTCGACTCCACCCGCGATGTAGACGGCATCCCCTCCGTAGGCATCGACTGGTTCAACTACGGCGGCCTCACCCGCGATGTCTCCCTCGTCACGCTCCCCACGCAGTTCATCGACGACTACGACGTCCACCTCAAGCGCGAATCCACGTTCTCGGCCGACAACGCCAACACCCTCGCTGGCTACGTCCACGTCGAAGGCGCCGCTGCCGGTGCCCCCGTCACCCTCCGCATCCCCGAGGCCGGCATCGACACCACCCTCAAGACCGACGCCGAAGGACGCGCACCCTTCGAACTCAAGGCCAGCAAGCTCGCCCTCTGGTCGCCGGAGTCACCAAAACTCTACAAGGTCGAACTCGCCTCCGGTCAGGACACCCTCACCGACGACATCGGCTTTCGCGACATCCGCGTCGACGGCACCCGCATCCTCCTCAACGGCAAGTCCATCTTCCTGCGCGGAGCCAACATGCACGCCGAGGCTCCCTACCGCACCGGCCGCGCCTACTCTGACGAAGACGTCAAAAACATCTTCGCCTTCCTTAAAGACCTCAACGCAAACTTCGTCCGCCTCGCTCACTATCCGCACGACGAGCGCATGGAGCGCACCGCCGACCGCGAAGGCATCATGGTCTGGTCAGAGATCCCGCTCTGGCAACACATCTCCTTCGAAAAGCCAGAGGTCTACGCCAAAGCCACCAACATGCTCAACGAGATGATCCGGCGCGATCGCAACAAGGCCTCCGTCATTCTCTGGTCCGTCTCCAACGAGACCCCCAACAATCCAACCCGAACGCAGTTCCTCACCAACCTCGCCAACGAAGCACGCAGACTCGACCCCACTCGCCCCATCACCTCCGCCATCATCGGCCCCCATGCCAAAGGCAACGAGATGGTGCAGGACGATCCATTCATCGCTGCTCTCGATGTCGTAGGCCAGAACGAATACGTCGGCTGGTACGAGATGCATCCCGAAGACGCCGACAACATTAAATGGACGCTTCCGCAGAAGCCCATTCTCATCTCAGAGTTCGGCGCCGAAGCCAAGCAGGGAGTCCACGGCGGCAAAGACGAACGCTGGGCCGAAGAGCAGCAGGTCAACGTCTTCGAGCACCAGTTCGTCATGATCAACAAGATCCCGCAGGTACGCGGCCTCGTTCCCTGGATCCTCATGGACTTCCGCTCGCCGACGCGCAACATCCCCAAGCTGCAGGACGGCTTCAACCGCAAGGGACTCATCTCCGAAGACGGCAAGAAGAAGCAAGCCTTTTTCCTCTTCCAGAAGGTCTATAAGGATCACTCCGTAGGCAAAGCCGAATAAACCCTGCATGCGAAACAAGAACAAACAAGAGGAGCCTCCGGGCTCCTCTTGTATTTGGCAATAACTGTGAGCTAACTCCGCGGCCACCGCGAAGCACATTTACTTACCATTACTAGCCCGCTCCGTCGGAGCCTTCGCCCCACTCAACCCACCCGCATACTTCGCCACACCCTTGTACAAGCTCTCCGCCACCCGCTGGCGATAATCAGGCTCACGCAACTGCCTTGCATCCTTTGGATTCGTAACAAACGAAATCTCGGCCAAAATCGAAGGCATATTCGCCCCAATCAACACCACAAACGGAGCCTTCTTTACCCCACGATTCTTCAGTCCTGCATTCCCCCTCTGTAATCCACCGTACAAACTCGTCTCAACATCACTGGCAAACTCACGCGACTCGTCGATCTTCTCCTTCAGCGCGATCTTCTTCACCAGGTCGCTCAACTGATGAATCGACTGATCGCTGACAGCATTCTCACGAGCCGCCACCTCCAGCGCATCCGGCTGCGATGTGAAATTCAGATAATACGTCTCCACACCGCGAGCGCTCGCATCACTCGACGAGTTCGCATGAATACTCAAAAACAGGTCCGCCTGCGCCTTATTCGCAATCGCCGTGCGAGTCTCCAGCGGGATGAACGTATCATCCGATCGCGTATAGATAATCTCTGCCCCCAGCCGGTCATGCAGTATCTTGCCCAGCCGTAGCGCCACATCCAGCACAACGTCCTTCTCTTCCAACCCATCAACGCCCAGCGTTCCCGAGTCATGTCCACCATGTCCTGCGTCGATCACGATTCGGCCAATCTTCAAACCCAGCGCACGTACCAGCGAAGTCTCCCCATCCGCAGTAGGCACCGCCGCCCGAGCTGGAGCCGCCGGATCAACAGCAGCAGCGCCCTTCTTTCCCTTACGCGAACTCAAGCTCGAACCCACAGCTGACCCATTCGTATCCGGCCCTGTCATAGGCCTGCTACTCCCTGCCCCCCCTTCCCTACTCCCTGCACCCGGCACCACCGCCGCAATCGGCCGCGAAGTCGGAACGCTGGTCGCCTCCACCCTGCCCGGCTGATCGCTCAACGCCGCAACCTCAGTGGTTGTACTAGCGTTCCTCGTCGCCACCGTATTCGGAACCGGCCGTCCCGGAGCAGTCTTTCCCGCAGCCGCCGTTCGCGGAGCCGGAACCTCATCACCACTCATCACCTGTGACGCCGCCGCCTGATCTTTAGCAACTGCAGCCTGCACTGGCTGCCCACCATGAATATCAATAATCAGCCGGTAAGGATTCGGCAGCAAAAACGCCGAGTACTCCGTCACATCATTCACATCCAGCACTACCCGCGTCACATCGTTCGAGAACTGCGCCGCACGAATTTTCTTCAAAAACCCATCATCCGTTACTGCAAAGCTCCTACCCACCAACTCCTGCGCCAGCCGCGTGCCATGCAGATCAAAATAGATGCGATCCGGATTCGGCACCCGCGCTGCCTCATACGTCACATCGTCGCCCAGGTCGATCGCCACGCGCGTATAGTTCGGCGTCGACCAGTGCCGAATCCCCGTCACCTGCGCGAACCCACCCTTCCGCTTCGCACC
>DATDHL010000664.1:0-3249 GCA_036521575.1 Edaphobacter sp.
GGCGTTGAGGACTTGTTGGTATTCGCTGCGCTCGCGTTCGACGAGGCGCGCGATTTCGGACCTTACGCGCTCGATGCTCCAGCCGCGGAAGTTTTCGTTGAGGAAGTTGGCGGCCGTTTCCAGTTCGAGGAGTGCGAGGTCGCGATCAAGGGCAAGGACGCGATCTCGGACGAGGCCGCTTCGGGTTACGACGACTGCTAACACCCGTGCGGGAGCGAGCCTGGAAAAATGCACGTGCTCAAGCATGTCTCCTTCGGTTGATGCGGCGATCGCGACGCCTACGCCGCTCGATAGCGTGGCCAGGACATGCGAGGTGCGTTCGAGAACTGCTTGTGTTCCGGCAACACCGGCGAAGCTCGAATCGATCTGCTGGCGTGATCTGGCGGGAAGGCGTGCGACGTCAATACGAGGATGGGCGCCTCCGCTTAGCTGCTCGACGTACAGGCGGAAGGCACGGGCGGTTGGAACTCGCCCGGCTGAGGTGTGTGGTTGCTCGAGCAGGCCTAAGTCGGCTAATTCTGCCATCTCATTGCGAATGGTGGCGGGACTCATCCCTGCGCCGCCGTGTTGAAGACGTGCGATCGTGCCGGAACCTACGGGCTCTCCGGTATCGATATAGCTCTCAATGATGGCCGTAAGAATGGCTCGCTGTCGCGCCGTTACCCGCTCTGCATCCGCCATTCCTTGCCTCCGTCGTGCTGCTTGCCTTAGAGTCTACCGCTGTCGTCCAGCAAACGGGTTAGCTGATCTCGAGCACGTTCTCACTTTTAGACGAGATTTCCGTGGCTTTATCGGCGATCTTTTTTGCCAAGATGTAAAAGTCTTTTGCGAGGGTGGAATCTGGCCCGGCCAGCGTGACGGGTATTCCTTTGTCGCCGCCCTCGCGGATTTGAGGATTCAATTCGAGCGCGCCGAGGAAGTCGAGGCCGAACTGGGCTGCTGTGCGTTCGGTGCCGCCTGCGCCGAAGACGTCGATGACCTCGCCGGTCGGAAGGGTCATTTGCGACATGTTCTCAATCAGCCCGATGACTTCGACCTTGACCTGGTGGAACATCTCGAGGGCCTTGCGGGCGTCTTGCAGGGCAACGCTGGATCCGGTGGAAACGACGACTGCGCCGGTGAGTGGGACCGTTTGGACGAGCGAGATGACGACGTCGCCTGTGCCGGGAGGCAGGTCGATGATGAGGAAGTCGAGTGCGCCCCACTCTACCTGTTGGAGAAATTGTCGGATGATCTGATGCAGCATCGGGCCGCGCATCACCATGGGTTTGTCGCCCGGGGAGATCAGTCCGACGGAGATGAACTTTACTCCGTGAGAGAGAATTGGTTCGATGCGGTTTTCGCCTACGATATTTGGCTGACGGGTGACGCCCATCATCGTGGGGACATTCGGGCCGTAGATGTCGGCGTCTATCAGGCCGACCTTATAACCGAGTTTGCCAAGAGCGACGGCGAGATTGACTGCGACGGTTGTTTTGCCTACGCCACCCTTGCCGCTGCCAACGGCAACTACGTGTGCTACTCCCGGCAATGGCTGAGGCCCTTGCGGTGCTCCTGCTCCCATGTGTCCCATAATGTTTCTCCTGAATTCTTGTGTTATTTGCCCGGATCTTTTGTCAACAAAGGGTTTTATTACCCTTCCGGCTATGTTCTAAACGTGCCACTCATCGCCCAAGATGACTCGCATATCTTTCTTGCGGAGCGTCTCGCCGGAGCGCATCTCGCGTCTCCGCGCTGCATCTTCATAGCGGCGTTTCTGATGATCGGTCTCCGGAACTACCTGCGGGACGACGAGTCGGTTTCCTTCTTTATCGACGGCTACATACGTAAGATACGCGGAGGAGACATGACGGATTCGGTTCTGCCGCACGTCTTCTACCATTGCCTTTACGCCGACTTCCATTGATGTTTTGTAAGCGCGGTTTACGCTGGCTTTCAGGATCAAAAGATCACCCACGCGTACCGGGGCGACGAAATCAAGGTGGTCCATGCTCGCTGTTACTGTGATTGCGCGGGCATGCCGGCTCGCGGCCATCGCTCCTACAAGATCGATATACTGCATCAACCGGCCGCCGAAGAGGTTCCCCAAGGCATTCGCATCGGCGGGGAAGATAATCTCGCTGCGCTCGGATTGCGACTCCGCTACCGTACGTGACAAAACTAAATCGCTCATTCTTACAAGTGTAATTGCTTCGGCTCAACGGGTCCTGCCGGAGGTTTCATTCTCGATCGAGGCCTTACTCATGCATCGTAGGTTTCCCCGAAGTGCGGTGTTCGCTTGCAATCGGGTCATAGCTGACCGCACCATATGTTTATGGACAAGATATCCGCCCTCCTGGAAATTCTGCAGCTTGATCCGACGAACGCCTTTGCACGCTATGGTCTCGCTATGGAACAGGTCAGCAAGGGCAACATCGATGATGCCCTCAATGAATTCGCTACGCTCATTCAACACAACCCTGACTACGTTCCGGCCTATCAGATGTCTGCTCAGACTCTTGCCAAGTCGGGACGAGTGAAAGAGGCTCTCGACCTCCTGCACTCTGGTATTGCGGCAGCCAACCGCACTGGTAACCAGCATGCGCTGGCTGAGATGGAGGCTCTTCGCGAAGACCTGAACCACTAATTTTATGCGTGGCTCACGACCGTCGGAGCCGCCCGAGCCCTTCTGTGTTGCCGAACATCTATACTTAGACCATGGCGACCCCTCTTCCGACTACACTAGGCGCCCTCAGGGCCAGCGAATTTACTCCCCAACGCCTCGCGCGAAGCGTCAAAGATGAGCTTCGCGAGAACCTGATAGCCAAACTGCGGTCCAAAGAGACACTATTTCCGGGCATTGTCGGGTATGAGGATACAGTGGTTCCCCAGATCGTCAATGCGGTGCTTTCGCGGCATAATTTTATTCTGCTTGGGCTCCGTGGACAGGCGAAGTCGCGAATTCTTCGTGCTCTTACTACTTTGCTCGATCCGGCGATACCTTATGTCGCCGGTGCTGAGACCCGCGATAACCCATATGCGCCGATCTCAAAGTTTGCGCGTGATCTGATTGCGAAGATGGGAGACGATACGCCGATCGCGTGGCTTACGCCGGATGAACGCTTTGTCGAAAAGTTGGCCACTCCAGATGTGACCGTGGCCGATCTTGTGGGCGATATCGATCCGATTAAGGCTGCTCGCAGTAATCAGGATCTCGGGTCCGAGTTGACGATGCACTATGGTCTGCTGCCGCGCGCCAACCGCGGGATT
>DATDHL010000665.1:0-4551 GCA_036521575.1 Edaphobacter sp.
CTTTCCTTCGCCGGGGTTGATTACGCGGCTGGTGCAGCCGGGGGGGCCGGGGATCAGGGAGGATTGTGGAGTGTATGCGGGGTGGTCGGTGCCACTGGAGTACGATCCGATGCTGTCGAAGCTGGTGGCGTTTGGGGAGACCCGGGAGGTGGCGATCGACCGGATGCTGCGCGCGCTGGGGGAGTATGTGATCGGGGGGATCAGGACGAATCTCTCGCTGTTCCGGCGGATTTTGATGGATGCAGACTTTCGGGCGGCTCGGATCGATACGGGGTATCTGGAGCGGCTGCTGGCGGGTGACTCGATCGTCGAGGGAGCGGAGGTGCCTGAGGATGTTGCGACGCTAGCAGCGGCTTTGTTTGTTGCTTTGGAGCGGGATGCAAGGCCGGGTGTAGGGAGCGCTTCGCCGGAGAGCCAGTGGGGTTTGGCTGGGCGGCGAGAGGGGTTGCGCCAGTGACGGTTTGGCTCGAGATCGGCGGGAAGAAGCGGCGGGTGGAGGTGCCTGCGGGTGCTGCGGATGGTGTGATCGAGTGTGTGGTGGATGGGCAGCTCATGACCGTGGATGTGCGGATGTTGCAGGTGGGGGTGATGTCGCTGGTGGTGGAGGGGCGGCAGTACCGGTGTGTACTGGATGGGGATGGGGTGCTGGTGGGGGAGCGGAGATTTGAGTTTGAGGTGGAGGATCCGCGGTCGCTGCGGGGGCGGCGTGGGGCGGGTGGTGGTTCGGCTGGGCCTCGGGCGGTGAAGGCTCCTATGCCGGGGCGGGTGGTTCGGGTGCTGGTGAGCGCGGGGGATGAGGTCGCGGAGCAGCAGGGGCTGGTGGTGATTGAGGCGATGAAGATGCAGAATGAGCTGAAGTCGCCGAAGGCTGGGAGGGTGGCTCGGGTGGCTGTTGCGGTGGACGATACGGTTGGGGCCGGTGAAGTGCTGGTGGTTGTGGAGTAGGCGAGGTACCCCTACCCCGCACATAAGTATCCAAAGTCTTCATGGTATGTGACTTAGGTCTGGACTTGGTGTGCAGGTCGTACATTTCGCTTTGGATTCCTTTCTTATGGCTTTGCGGCTAAACAGAACAGCCCCGCCTTTGGACGGAGCTGTTTTCTTTCATCTATATATCCAGTTTATCAAATTAACTCAAATTGTTTGGCAGATCTAATTGGCTTATTTACATCGGTTTACGGAGATTTCCACTTGACAAGATTTCCTCTTGTTTGCGGTGAGTTGCTAAAAGTCACCAATCGGCCCCCTCTACCCTTCCTTGGGGTATGCAGAAGAGCGGTTTCGCGCTTTGCGCGAATGTCCCACTCTCGCGATGAGACCGCATGAATGGGGCTCCCGGCAAAAAGCCCGTTGCGAACAAAGTTCCTTACCAAGGACGTACTATTCCCAAATGAACATTGCAACCATCGTTGGAGGCTTTCTCGCGGCCATTTTGCTCGTCTCCCGAGCTGGGCTTGCAGAGTCCTTCGATAAGCCGCTTCACAAGACGGTGCTAGACCTAGGACGGTCAACGTACCTGATGAGAAACGACAACAGGCATGTGACCGTGACCTGCTGGTACTACAACCATTTCATGATCAAGGAGCAAAACGACCCCGGGGTAAAAGGCGCCGAATTGATCGCGCTCGCATCAGTGCAGCCCGGACACCTTCCTAGATGCTTGCAGACTCTACAGCCTAGTGAAAAGGAGTTCACCGAGTGGAGCAAGGAATACAAGAAATTTGTGCCGTGGAATGGATATTTTGCGGGAGTAAAGCACGATCTGATTTTTCTCGAATGGCCTGATGGGGACGACAATAGCGGTATTCCATTCACCGCGTTTGAGGCCGATGTGAAAACGAAGTTCTTCGAGGACTCTGTCACGCTCGAAGCTCGTGGAGAGAGGCATTTGAACTTCCTCCCTACGTCCGCCAATCAGATCGTCGTTCGCTACCTTAGAGTCGCGAGTGCTGGATGTTCCATCCCAAAATTCGGCGAGAGTTGCTGGAGCAAGCTGCAACAACAAACAGGTCTTGCTCACTCACCGATACCGAGCTGTACCGATTACGAGGGCGCACAAGCCGGAGTGGCTGCCTCCGTAATTGCCTATCCGGTCGAGGCCACACTGTACCCTAAACCGTCCATCCGTCCACTCGGCGGACCGGTCAGATGCTATCCCAAAGAGTGACTTTATCTTGGGGCGGATAAGTCCTAATAGACGCTCTTGCGGTGAGTAACGCACGGATGGTCGACAATACGGGAAGTTTGCACTTCGTGGATTCAGACGGCAGCCCCCTTGCGGAATCGGCCTTCCCGCTCCCGGAGCGCTTCGGGAAGCTTCGCCGGACGTCCATGGGCCGTGCAGTTGCGATGGCTCGTTCCAAAACTGGTGGTGGCTGAGGTCTATTCGTCGCGCAGGGTTTTGGCGGGGTCGATGGTGGTGATTCGGAGGGTGGGGATGGTGGTGGCGATTAGTGTTACCAGTCCGAGTGTTGCGATGACGGTGATGATTGTGGTCGTGTCGTAGACGGCTACTCCGTAGAGGACGCTGTGCATGGCTCGGAGGGCTATGGAGCAGAGGAGCAGGCCGAGGATGAGGCCTAGTGTTGAGGCTCGTGCGCCGGGCGCTGCGATGTGGAGCATGGCTTGACGGATGGTGGAGCCTAAGGCGATGCGGATGCCGATCTCGCGGGTCTTTTGGGCGACTATGTTGGCCACGAGTGCGAAGATTCCGAGAGCGCTGAGGAGTAAGGCCAGGGCGGCCATTGTGCTGAGGAGTGCGACTTCGATGCGTTGGGTGGCGAGCGTTTTGGCCAGCAGGTCGCGCATGCTGTAGAAGCCGGAGAAGGGCAGGTTGGGGTCGGCGCTGGCGAGGGCGTGTTGCATCTGCGCGGTCAGGCCTTCGACGGGGGCGGCGGTGCGGACGATCCAGCTGGGCTGGAACCAGATGTGGACGATCGAGAGCATCTTCGGGTCCATCTGGGCGGCGGGGATGTAGAGGGCTTCTTCGCCGGCGATGGGTGCGGTGACCTCGAGACCGGGTGCGATGGCTACGTCTGCCACCATGCCTACGATCATGGTGTCTTTGTCGACGTAGCGGCCGATGGGGCTTGTGCCGTGGAAGAACTTGCGCGCGAAGGTCAGGTTGACGATGGCGACGTGCTGGGCTTCGGGGCCGTCGGCGTCGGTGAAGTTGCGTCCCATGAGGAGCGGGATTTGGAGTGCGTTGAGGTAGTCGGGCGTGATGTAGTTCATGCTCGTCATGATGGTTTGGCCGGCTTCTTTGCCGTCGCTGAGCTTCATTCCGGTGTTGAGGGCGCGCTCGTAGGGGAGGCTGAGGCCGACGGCGGCGTGTTGGACGCCGGGGATCTGGCGCATGGCGAGGGTGCTTTCGTTCAGGAGCTTTTGGAAGGCGGCGGCGTCGTGGTAGCGGACGTCGTCGAGGGAGGCTCGGGCGGTCATGACTCCGGTTGGGTTGAATCCCGGGGGTAGATTTTGCAGGTGGATGAGGGTGCGGATGAGCAGGCCTGATGCGGCGAGGAGAACTACGGTTAGAGCGACCTCGCTGACGATGAGGGCCTGGCGTAGTCGCAGGCGGTCGCCGCCCGCTACGGAACGGCTGGCGATGGCGGCGCGGAGATCGAGTCTTCTCGTTGCGAGGGCGGGGAGCATGCCGAAGAGCACGCTGGTGAGGAGCGAGACGAGGAGGGTGAATGTGAGGACGCGGCTGTCGAGTGAGACGCTGGCCACGGGAAGGAAATGTTCGGGCAGGAGGTGGAGTAGTCCGCGCAAGGCTAAGAAGCCGACGGCTATGCCTGCTGCTCCGCCGACGAAGGCGAGGAGGAGATTTTCGATCCATAGCTGTCTTTGGATTTGCCAGCGTGAGGCTCCGAGGGCCATGCGGGTGGCGACCTCGGGCATGCGGCGCAGCATGCGGACCAGGGTGAGTCCGGCGAGATTCGCGCAGGCAATGAGGAGGATGAAGGCTGCGGCAAGCATCAAGGTTAGGGCTTGTGGGCGCAGCGTTGCGGCTTGTCCGCGTTGGAGCGGTACGGAGTAGTAGGTGACTTGCGCGCCGGGGTTGTTGGACAGTTCATAGAGCTGGGAGCGATGGGCCCATGCGCGGTTGATCTGGGCGTCGGCTTCCTGCCATGTGGCTCCGTCGCGTAGGCGGGTGATGGCTTCGAAATTGGTGCCGCTCCCTTCGCCTCCGCGGGTGGCCTGAAGGGCTGTGTAGAGGTCGGCGTTCTGGGGAGTGGTTATGCCGTCGGGGAGGATTCCGATGACGGTGTAGGGTTCGCCCTTGAGGAGGATGGATTGGCCTACGAGGTTTGGGTTGGAGGCGAAGGTGTTTCGCCATAGGGTGTAGCTGAGGATGGCGGCTTTGGGGCCGTGGGGGCGGTCTTCAGTGTCGGAGAAGTTTCGTCCGGCGATGGGCTGGATGCCGAGGACATCGAGGTAGCGCTGCGAGATGCGCGATGCCTGCAGGTACTGTGCGTGGGATCCGGACTGGAGATTGATGCCGGAGGGGCGGCCGCTGGAGATGGATGAGAGCAGCGCGGGGACGTTGTC
>DATDHL010000666.1:0-7892 GCA_036521575.1 Edaphobacter sp.
CCCCGTTCCGCACGCGACTTCCTCGACGCCCTCGTCGCCCTCAACTTCCTCGAGCGACGCGACGGCACCTACTACAACACGCCTTCCACCGATCTCTTCCTCGACAAGCGCAAGCCTTCTTATATCGGCGGCATGCTCGAGATGGCCAACCACCGCCTCTATCCCTTCTGGGGCAACCTGACCGCCGCTCTCCGCACCGGTGAGCCACAGAACGAAGTCCGCCACGGCGATGGCAGCGATCCCTTCAAGCAGCTCTACGCCGATCCCGAACGTCTGCGCAACTTCCTCAGAGCCATGACCGGCGTCAGCCACGGAGCCAACATGGCCATCGCCCGGCAATTCCCCTGGCAAGACTACAAATCCGCCGTTGACGTTGGTACCGCACAGGGAGACCTCATCACCCAGGTCGCTCTTGCCAACCCAAACATCGCCGGCATCGGCTTCGATCTCCCCGAAGTAGGCCCCATCTTCGAGGACTACGTCGCCGACAATGGCCTCTCAGGCCGCGTCGAGTTCCGCCCCGGCAGCTTCTTCGACTCCCCCATCCCCCACGCCGACGTCGTCATGATGGGCCACATCCTTCACGACTGGGACCTCGAAGTAAAGAAGATGCTCATCCGCAAAGCCTACGACGCCATCCCCTCTGGCGGCGCCCTCATCATCTACGAAGGCATCATCGACGACGATCGCTCCCAGAACTCGTTCGGCCTCCTCATGAGCCTCAACATGCTCATCGAAACCCCAGGCGGCTTCGACTACACCGGAGCCGACTGCATCGGATGGATGAAAGAAGCCGGCTTCCACTCAACCCGCGTCGAGCATCTCGTAGGCCCCGACTCTATGGTCATCGGCATCAAATAAAGCTGCATCGCAAAGCCCGGGCCCGAAAAGAACTCGTTTCAAAAAGGGTCCGGGGTTAGCGCACCGCAACTCTCCAATTTCAGCGGACAATAGCCAATCCTGATCGCCCAATCCCGCTAGTCAAATCCTCCAAATCCATAGCAATTCCGCTTTTATCCGCCTTTATCGTCTTTTGTCCTTTCGTCGTTATCCGCGCCCATCCGTGAAGATCCGCGGTCGCCCCCGGCAATTCTTCCGAAACCCTCCCCACGAGTAAACTTGATAAGTCATGTCTGAATCCGCAACCGCTCCCATCGCCACCATAGCCTCCATCGGCCAGTACGAAGGCCAGACCATCACCCTCCGCGGTTGGCTCTACAACCTCCGCGCCTCCGGCAAGCTCCTCTTCCCCATCTTCCGCGACGGCACCGGCACCATCCAGGGCATCGTCCCCAAGGCCGCTGTCCCCGAGGCAGTCTTCGAGACCCTCAAGAACCTCCAGCTCGAATCCTCCCTCACCGTCACCGGCAAAGTCCGCGCCGACTCCCGTGCCCCCAGCGGCTACGAGCTCGACGTCGAAGACATCCACGTCATCTCCGCCGTCGACCCCGCGACCCCCTTCCCCATCCAACTCAAAGAAGCGGGCGTCGACTTCCTCATGGAGCACCGTCACCTCTGGCTCCGCACCCCGCGCCAGTCTGCCATCCTGCGAGTCCGCGCCACCATCATGCGCGCCGCAGCCGAGTACTTCGACACCAACGGCTTCATCCGCACCGACCCACCGATCCTGACGCCCAACGCCTGCGAAGGTACCAGCGAGCTCTTCGAGATGGACTACTTCGAGGACGGCAAGGCCTACCTCACCCAATCCGGCCAGCTCTACATCGAAGCCACCGCGCTCGCCCTCGGCAAGGTCTACAGCTTCGGCCCCACCTTCCGCGCCGAAAAATCCAAAACCCGCCGCCACCTCACGGAGTTCTGGATGATCGAGCCCGAAGTAGCCTACCTCGAACTCGACGGCCTCCTCGAGCTAGCCGAAAACTTCATCACCCACATCGTCACCCGAGTCCTGGAACACCACCGCGCCGACCTGAAAGTAATAGGCCGCGACGTCACCAAACTAGAAGCCATCCTCGCCCCCTCCCCCGCTCCGGCGACTTCTCCTTTGTTGTCATCCCGCAGCGAAGCGGAGGGATCTGCTTCTAACACTGCCAACCCGACCTCAGATATGTCATCCCGACCGGAGGCGGCGTCTTCTGCCGCCGAAGCGGAGGGACCTGCTTCTCAACCACAGACCTCAACCCAGCCAACAACCAACCGTTTCCCCCGCCTAAGCTACGACGAAGCCCACGCCATGCTCGATGAAGCCTACAAAGCCGGCAAGCTCGAAAACCCCCACAAATACGGCGACGACTTCGGCTCCCCCGACGAGACCTACATCTCCAGCCAATTCGACAAACCGGTGATGATCCACCGCTACCCCGCGGCCTTCAAAGCCTTCTACATGCAACCCGACCCGCTCGACCCCACCAAGGCTCTCTGCGTTGACGTCCTCGCTCCCGAGGGCTACGGCGAAATCATCGGCGGCTCCCAGCGCATCGACAGCTACGACCTCCTCAAGCAGCGCATCGAAGACCACAACCTCCCGCTAGCCGCCTTCCAGTGGTACCTCGACCTGCGCCGTTACGGCAGCGTCCCCCACGCCGGCTTCGGCATGGGCATCGAGCGAGTAGTAGCCTGGCTCTGCGGCCTAGACCACGTCCGCGAAACCATCCCCTTTGCCAGAACCCTCAATCGCATCTACCCATAAATATAGTCCAGGCTGACCGTAATTAAATTCCAGGGAACAAATTATCTCTTCCCTGGAATTTTTATATTGCATCCCAGGATAGTTTTGTGAGAGATTGGATCTGCGCTCGATGGAGCGCAAAGAAAAGCCGATGAATGCGATTCGCAGTCGCTTTCATCGGCTCGACACCCACCTCCAACCACCGCTCTATAGCGGAAGAAAGAAGCGAGTCATGTCTACTCCAACTATATCCTACCTGCCTCCATCCCCCGAATCCATTAGCAGTCTTACGCATGCTTTTAGATCCGCAGATTCTTCCAATCGGCCCTTCAACGTTTTGACGGGAATTAATCTTGGGAACAATACCTTCTTGCTGAGCATTCCAATGCATCAGTTCTTCGAAATGTCTGCAGTCGCTAACCAAGAAGGTCTAAAAGAGCACGGTGTAGACGGTCCCGTCGCACAGCGTAAGCTCGATCCTGCCCACGCTCAAAAGCTCGCTCAATATATTTTGAAGGGCTTGATTAATACCGTAGTGGCACGCCACAAGGCGATGGGTACAGAAATTCCTGTCGCCCTTTTGGGAATTCAAAAGAAGCTTGGAAAACAACCATATATTTCATTACAGCCTATAGTGGCAAATCTGCGCCCGCCGTTCTGCTCTGAGGGCGGATCTGGTTTGCAGTGGAAAGAGTTGCATCCCGGAGTTATCACCGTTTGGCTCAGCGACAACAATGTCCTGTGGGTCATCGATGGTCAACATCGCCGTTACGCCCTAGATCTGGTGTTCGAATTCCTTTCGGACATCAAACGCAAGCACGATTATCCGAAGCGCCCCGCTCTTTATCCACTAGAGAAGGGGGAGACTATGTCGCCGGAAGAACTTGCGATTTGGATGGACGTATATGAGGTTGCGCGAACCGGATGTCGCATCATGGTCGAGGTTCATCTCGGCCTCGACTCTGACCAGGAGCGGCAACTCTTCCACGATCTCAACAATCTGGGCAAGAAAGTCGGCCCGGGCGTCGCCTTTGTGTTCGATAGTTCGAATGCGATTAACCTCTTCATCAAAGATGAACTGATTGATGGAAAGTTGATTGAGGCAGAAGTTGTAGAGAAGGATATTGTTGATTGGCACAACGATCCAGGCGCGATTGCATGGAAAGATCTAACCGGCGTAAATGCGCTGTTATTCCTAAACAAAACCAATATCAGCGGCGCTCAACCCTCTCAAGTAGAGGAGCGTAAGGAATTGGCGAGGGAATTTTGGGAGGCGATCAATTCAATTGAACACTTCGGGAAGCCTCAAGCACGAAAGAAGACCGTAGCGGCACAGCCCGTTGTTTTGAAGGCTTTCGCTAAACTAGTCTATGACTTCGCATTTGGACGTGATCGGAATCCTCAACTTCTATCGCAGCTCATTTCCGGGATTTCGATGCTTGATTTGTCACACCAAAATCCGATGTGGCGTTACTACGAAATGACGGCGACCGAACGTGACTCCTCAGGTCTAACTGGACTGGCTCATTATCTTCCGGCAGACCAAGTGGATGGGAACTCAGGTATCGGAGCCAATCGGGATATCGGCCGTTTTGATCAGATTGAACAGGTAATGCGTTTTGGTGCTAAACATAATGATATTTACCCATTGATCGGAGATATGATTCGCTGGCGCCTAAAGTTGCCGAGCAGACATGTCTCACACTCGACCACACCAGAATAGTTCATTGCGGCAAGAGCTAGCCCGCATCTCTATCTCGTCACAATCTCGGGTGCCCACCTCGGCGACAGTTTTTATCGTCGCTAAGGTGGGTCATCGGACGGGTGGCCCATGCATCAACCTAACCCATATATAGAGTGCCTCATTCATACAGTCTCATCGCATAAGTGGGGCATTCACGCGTAGCGCGAACCGTCTTTGTTAGTCTGCGTTCGCATTCTAAACTGACACATCACGCCCGCTCAGGCATTACCATAAACACACATTATCCTCACCTCACCCACAAGAGGATCCCCGAATGACCACCACCACCCAATCCTCCACCTGCCGTCTCCTCCAAGCCGGAGAAACCTTCACTGGCAAACAAGGCCTGCAATACGCCGTAGGCATCTCTGCCGAATCCGTAGGCGCACAGAGCATCCACATGCAACTCGTCACCATCCCTCCCGGCGGCCGCGCCCACGCCCACAAGCACGCCACCCACGAGACCGCCATCTACGCCCTCACCGGAGAATCCGGCGTCTGGCACGGCGAGCGTCTCGAGCACCACACCATCGTCCGCCCCGGCGACTTCTTCTACATCCCCGCCGACGTCCCCCACCTCCCCTACAACCCGAGCACCACCGATCCCGTCGTCGCCATCATCGCCCGAACCGACCCCAACGAGCAGGAAAGCGTAGTCCTGATGCCCGAGCTGGACACCATCCATTCAACATAACCGGGTGCCGGGTGGCCCACCCGTCAACCTTATGCACCGTCGGGTGCGGGTGCCCCATTCATACGGTCTCATCGCATGAGTGGTCATTCGCGCAAAGCGCGAACCGTTGTTCAACCTGTCAAGCCCCAAACCCGTCTATCCACAACAAAATCCATAACATCCAACTGCCGAATAATTACCCCCAACCTGCTAAACTAAATACAGATCAAAGAACAAACACCCCGACCACCAGTCGGGGCTTCGCTTTTAATCCGACAGAAAAGGAGACCACCAATAACCAGAATAAAATCAAGACTTTGCAGGTACACCCATCACAAAACCATTGAATCCAGAGACTTTCGGAGAAGCCCAGGAGACAAGTCCACCCATAACCCATGTAAATGGAAGACTTTACGAAAAAAGTATGGGAGGGGGGGGGACTACCCAAAGTCGGCATCCTGCCGCCCAATATGACAAACCGCCCGAAAGGGCGTTTTATAGTGTTGAAGCAGCAGCCTACGGAGCAAAGCCATGGCAATGAACGACTATCAGATGAACGCCTACCCCACCACCATCGAAGGCGCCCGCGAGGGAACCTCCTCCCTGCTAGCCAAGGTGCTCGGCATCACTTCGCTCGGCTTCCTCATCACCGCCATCGGCGTCGCCACCTCACCCCCCTGGGGAACCCTGCCGGGCCTCATCATCGTCTTCGGCCTCGTCTTCGCCATTTCGCGCACCCGAAAAGCCAGCCCGGGCCTCGCCCTCGGACTCTTCCTCGCCCTCACCTACTTCATGGGCTGGCAGATCGGCCCCCTCATCCAGCACTACATCCGAAACTTCGGCCCCGGCATCGTCTTCAATGCCGCAGCTACCACCGCCGCCGGCATGGGTGTCATGGGATGCATCGCCTACCTCTTCAACATCAACTACCGCCGCATCGCCGGCATTGGATTTGCCGCGCTGCTCCTCCTCATCGTCGCCGGCATCGCCAGCATGTTCTTCCGCTTCCTCAGCCCGGACATGTTCTCCTGGCTCACTCTCGGCATCTTCTCCCTGCTCACCGTAGGCGACTTCGCCCGCATCCGCGCCGGCGGAGACGGCCGCTCTGCCGTCTCTCTCGCCCTCTCGATCTATCTCGACGCCATTAACATCTTCCTCGCCGTCCTCCAACTCATGGGCGGTCGCCGCAGCAGAAGCTAATCGCTTGGAGAGCCGGCATAAAGTCTAGAGAAGGAGAACGCGGTCTCCTCTGAACAACCTCAAAACCTCTTCGGCCCTCTAATCCGGCTATGGTAGACATCGATCTTATCGTCCAGACGCTTCGCAATCATGGCCACGATGTTCAGGGCGTACACCACGTCCCGGATAACGCAGGCGACTATGAGTTCACCATCGATGGCAAAGCCTTCAACCTCGAAGGCGCGCGAGGCGTGCTCGAACAGGACGAATTGAAAGTAGGCGTCCCTCCGCAGTCTCACGCAAAGGGTAAACAAGGACTCTAACTAAAGACGCGCCGCCCAGCCGCGCACCCAAACAAACCGATGCCGGTCAACAGAAGGACATAGGTGCCGGGCTCGGGCACGGGTCCCGCGGGCGTACTCACAGATCCCTCCTCTACATCAACATTGTCCAGCCCAATGTATTCGCCTCCCGCTGTCGACAGCCCAACAAGATCGAGAGTTGTTGTAGCCGAAGTCGCCGTAAACGTGAATGTCTCCGAATTCCACACCGCCGGATTCGGCGTGCCGCTCCCCGAAGTAAACGTAGCGGACGTTCCCGCTGCCGAGGCAGTCAGTTTCACCGGCCCGCCGAAAAACCCGGAGGCGCCACCGTACCCCAGGTCGAAGGTAACCACATACTTCGTCCCCGCCGTCGTGGCGAACGTCTGCATAACGCCGCCATACGTCCCGGAATCCGCATAGCCCGTCAAATCCAAAAAGAAAGAGCCATTCGATGCCGAGATGCCATACGGGTTGCCATTCTGAAGCCACGCCGTTGGCACGCCATTAATCGTCGTCCAGCCCGGAATCGCCGTCGAACCAGAGGCCAGCAGATCCACGTGATTCGCATCGCTCACAAAGGTGCCGCCGGTGTTTTCAAAGCTTCCGTTAGTGATCAAATCAGCACGAGCTTGCACCGCAGCTAGCGCAAATACGAGTAGAAGATAGGTTACAGTTCTTCGCATGATTGCTCCTCATCGTCTTTCGAACTACTGAGGGCCCATGTCCTTATGCTCTGGGAGGAAGGGTGTGTAGACGCGAAACACTAACATAAGAAATCAATCGAAAGCAAGGAAACACGCGGCAAAGCTGGTGTCTGCATTCATGCCAACTCGATCGCATCGACAGCATCAAACAGACGCAAACTCTGAATCTCCACCTAAGTAATCCTCATCCTTCACTTGCAAGCCTGGGAGGTCATCCGATGATCCGCCGCTGCGAAGCCCACGACTTCGACCACATCTTCGCCATCATCAACGACGGCGCGCAGGCCTACAAAGGCATCATCCCCGCCGACCGTTGGACCGAACCCTACATGTCCCGCGACAAGCTCCAGCACGAGATCGACTCCGGCGTCGTCTTCTGGGGATACGAAGATGACGGTGCACTCATCGGCGTCATGGGCCTGCAGCACGTCCAGGACGTCACCCTCGTCCGCCATGCCTACGTCCGCACCGGAAGCCAGAAGCAAGGCATCGGCGCTCTCCTTCTCTCTCATCTGCGCGAGTTGACCGATAAGCCCGTCCTGATCGGCACCTGGACCGACGCAGCCTGGGCCATCCGCTTCTACCAGCGCCATGGCTTCCGCATAGTCGACTCAGTCGAGAAGACCCTCCTTCTCAAACG
>DATDHL010000667.1:0-7367 GCA_036521575.1 Edaphobacter sp.
GGATGTCCCACGGCCTGGACATCAACCTGCAAGGAGACTACGACGCAGCAGGCATCATCTTCGAACAACCCTAGCGGTGTCACGCTGCTTTTCAGTCGTCATTCTGAGCGGAGCGAAGAATCCCTGTATTTTGCTCGAAGCGCCACGAACTCTACCCCATCGGCAAAGAAGATTTAGCGAACCACCAAGAACCGGAGAATTACCACATGCTCACCACGTTTCGCCGCCTGCTAACCACCGTTTTTGTCACATCTCTGCTGACCACGACACTCCCGGCCCAGCAAGCCCCCGCCACCCCACCACCCCTCTACCTCGGCACCGCCTGGTACCCCGAGCAGTGGCCCGAATCCCGTTGGGAAGCCGACCTCACCCTCATGGAACAAGCCGGCGTCCGCTTCGTCCGCATCACCGAGTTCGCCTGGTCCTCCATGGAACCCACCGAAGGCAACTACAACTTCGACTGGATCGACCACGCCATCGCCGCAGCCGCTAAACATCACATCACCGTCGTCCTCGGCACCCCCGGCGCAACCCCGCCCGCATGGCTCACCCAGAAGTACCCCGAAGTCCTACGCATCAAGCAGGACGGCCAGCGAGACCAGCACGGCAACCGCGAGCAATTCAACTGGTCCAGCCCTAAATACCTCGAACTCACCCGCGGCATCACCGAAAGAATGGCCAAGCGTTACGGCCACAACCCCAACGTCATCGGCTGGCAGATCGACAACGAATACGCCAACCTCTCCTACGGCGACGACGTCAAAAAGCAGTTCCAGGACTGGTTAAAAGTCCAATACAAGACCCTCGACAATCTCAACGCCCGCTGGACCACCGCCTACTGGTCCGAGTCCTACTCCGACTGGTCCCAGATACCCATTCAGGAGAACTACGGCAACCCCGGCCTCCTCCTCAACTGGAAGCGCTTCGTCTCCGAAACCTGGCGCGCCTACCAGAAGAACCATCTCGACGTCATCCGCCCCAACAGCGACCCCCGCCAATTCATCACCACCAACATGATGGGCTGGTTCGATGGCTACGACCACTACACCGTCTCGCAAGACCTCGACCTCGCCTCATGGGATGACTACGTAGGCCGCGGCCACTTAGACCCCTACCGCAACGGAGCAGCGCACGACCTCACCCGCGGCTTCCTCCGCAAAAACTTCTGGGTCATGGAGACCCAACCCGGCTTCGTCAACTGGAACGCCGTCAATACCGCCCTCGACAAAGGCGAAATCCGCGCCATGGCCTGGCACGACATCGGCCACGGAGCAGACGCAGTCTCCTACTGGCAGTGACGCTCCGCCCTCAACGGCCAGGAAGAACTCCACGGCACTCTCCTCGGCGCGGACGGCACTCCCGTTCCCATCTTCTCCGAGGTCGCCCAGCTAGGCAAAGAGTTTGCCAAAGCCGGCCCTGCACTCGCCGGAACCAGCCCCCACTCGCAGGTCGCGATACTCCATTCCTACGAGAGCCGCTGGGCCACCAACTGGCAGCGCCACAGTCACGATTTTGACCCCGTCACCCAGATCCTCAGCTACTACAAGCCTCTCCGCAATCTCAGCCAGTCCGTCGATATCGTCCAACCAACAGCGCCCCTCGACGGTTACAAATTAGTCGTAGCTCCCGGCCTCGCCGTCCTCACCGACGAAGCCGCCAAAAACCTCATCGCCTACGTCCAGAACGGAGGCCATCTAGTCCTCGGCCAGCGCGCTGGAATGAAGGACGGAGACAACAGCCTCCAGCCCCACCGAGGCCCCGGCCCCCTCACCGACCTCCTCGGCGGCCGCGTCGAACAGTTCTACGCCATCGACGACGCCGACCCCAGCGCCACCGTTCCCGTCGAAGGCAAATGGGGCAACACCACCTCGAAAATCTGGGCCGAGCTCCTCTCCACCTCCGCCCCCGACACCGAAGTCCTCATGCGCTACGGCAAATCCAACGGCTGGCTTGACGGCCAACCCGCCGCCATCACCCGCAAGGTAGGCAAAGGCCGCATCACCTACATCGGAGCCTGGATGGACGACGCCACCCTCCTCACCGCCGCTAAGTGGATGACCGAAACAAGCGGCGTCACCGCAGCCTTCGGCCCAGTCCCCGAAGGCGTCGATGTCTACCCCCGCGAGGGCAACGGCAAGAAAGCCTTCATCCTGGTCAACTTCGCCAAAACCCCGCAGTCCATCACACTACCCTCAAAGATGCACAGCGTCCTCGACGACAAAGACGTCACCACCGTCAACCTCGAACGCTACGGAGTAGTCATCCTTCAACCCCGCTAGCCAATCCCTCGGGATGACACCTCTGTTTCAGGGTGTCATCCCGAGCGCAGACGCAACCCCTTGGACACTGGACTCGAAAGAGTCGGGGCAGTTTTGCCTTTCTTGCTTGTCATCCCCGAAGGGGATCTGCTTTTGCAGTTGCCTGTCATTCTGCCCTTGAGCGAAGCCGGTCCAAAAGCTGGAGTACCCCCCAAAGACAAAACCAGCAAAATCAATACTTTGCAAGATACCCGTCTCGCAAGCCCGCGAATCAAGAGACTTTCAGCACCACTCCAAAACCAAGTCCACCCATAACCCTTTATTATCGAAGACTTTGCACAAAAAGTATGCGGGGAGGGGATAGGCAAAAAGAAAAGGGCCGGAATCACCGGCCCTCCTCCAAAAACAAACCGCAGTTACAGCTTGTAAGCCTTCTTAACCAGATTCACCGTCAGGTCTTGCACCACCTCGAAAGCCTCTTCCTCATCCAGCCGATGCTCCGCCACAAGCCGCCCGAGGAAAGCGCAATCGATCCGCCGAGCCACATCATGCC
Organism: Edaphobacter sp.; assembly: GCA_036521575.1. Lineage (GTDB taxonomy): Bacteria > Acidobacteriota > Terriglobia > Terriglobales > Acidobacteriaceae > Edaphobacter. Next base: position 2,812 of record DATDHL010000667.1, read on the forward strand.
GCGCCGGAATAGACAGAAACGCCCGAGTGTCATCGTTGAAGCCAACCGTGTTGTAGAAACCGGCCGTCTCAGTAGCCTGTTCGCGGAAGCGCATCATCCCCTCCGGCGAATCATGGAACCACCACGGCGGACCAAGCCGCAGCGCCGGATAATGCCCCGCCAGCGGAGCCAGTTCACGCGAGAACGTCGACTCATCCAGCGTAAACAGGATGAAGGTCAACCGCGTATTGTTGCCATACTTGCTCAGCAACGGCCGCAGATTGCGAACATACTCACTCGGCGATGGAATATCAGCACCCTTGTCGCGCCCGAACTTCTCGTAGAGCTTCCGATTGTGGTTCCGGATGCTCCCCGGATGGAGTTGCATCGTCAGCCCATCCTCCACGCTCATGCCAGCCATCTCAGTCAGCATCTGTGCCTGGAAGATCTCCTGCTCCTGCGGCACCGACCGCCCCGAGAGTATCCGCCCATAGAGCGACTCCGCTGTAGCCGCATCGAGGTCAGCAGTCATCGCCGACAAATGCCCATGGTCAGTAGCCGTAGCCCCCATGGATTTGAAGAAAGCACGCCGGCTACGCAGAGCATTCAGATAGCCCTTGTAAGTCCCGATGTCCTCGCCAGTAATCGCACCGAGCTTCTCGATGTTCTCGAGAAAGCCCGCGTACTCAGCGTCGATCACCGAGTCGGGACGGAACGTCGGCACAACCCGACCCTTCCAGCCAGACTCCCGGATAGCCTTGTGGTACTCAAGCGTATCGAGCGCCGTATCGGTCGTCGCCAACACCTCGATGTTGAAATTTTCAAACAGCGCGCGTGGCCGAAACTCCGGCGTCTCAAGCTTCTTGGCAATGACGTCGTAGTACTCATCCGCATTGCCCGGCCCTAGCCTGCCAGTAAGACCAAATTGATTCTCCAACGTATAGTCGAGCCACAGACGAGTCGGCGTCCCGCGAAACAGATAGTAGTGCTTCGCAAAAATACGCCAAACCTCACGCGGATCGGCACTCTGACTGCCATCGTTCTGGGGAATCCCCAGCGACTCTAACGAAACACCCTGCGAATAGAGCATCCGAAAGATGTAATGATCCGGCTGAATCAGCAGCGCTGCAGGATTGGGAAATGCACCGTTCTCTGCAAACCATCGCGGATCCGTATGCCCATGTGGCGAGATAATCGGCAAGCTACGCACCGTCTCGTACAACTTCACAGCAACACAGCGTGCCGCGGGGTCCGCGGGAAACAGCCTGTTGTCATTCAACATCGATTCAGCTCCTTCAATAACGGTCGTGTGGGTAACACGATAACCATTGAAGCCTATCAAATTTGGTCGTACCACGAACAAATACCTTTCCCACAACAAAAAAAGCACCCCGAAGGGTGCCTCTTTTGTAGAGCGGACAGCTTACGGAATGTAGTAACGCATCCCGGTGAAGACCATGTTGTTGGACGCATTTGCGCCGCCACCAACCCCGGCCCATGCCTTACGGGTCAGATAGCTGTACTGCAGTTGGTACTGCAGACGGCCATACTTTGGATTGTTGTAGACCCGGTACGTGAAGCCAGCCGTACCCTGCATAACGTAGCGAGTTGCACCAAGGCAGTTCGCCGGAGTGCCAGGAGAGTACGGGGGATTACCCGCTACGCCAATGCTACCCAGGCCTGAGCCAGGAGTCGCCGGCAGTGTCTCGGTTCCGCATCCCGAGTTGTTGCTCGTCACCGGAGCATAACCAACCAGCACACCCTTGGAGTTCAGATAGGTCGTACGCTGTGCATACTCACCACCCGCATAGCCAAAGAGATCCAGCTTAGGCGTCGGATGCAGCTCGATCGACACCAGCGACTGCGTGCCCTTGATCGGCATCAGCGTCCCATCCGGTCGAGCCGTGACATCAGGCAGCGTGGAGGTCCCGTACCGGCCCACCCCCGTACCCGTAAGGACGTGGAAGCCGAGATCGGCATAATGCGTGGCTGGAACGCGAAGATTGGCATAGAAACCGCCGCCCGTCTTCGTGTCGTTAGCTGCTCCTGCAGTCGTCGTCACTGCAGGGTAGTAGCGGCTGCGGAACCAGCGGGCCAACCCGCCAATTTCGAAGTGCCCATACTTCGCATCATAGGCGCCCTTCACGATCACGTCAGGAGCAATATTGTTCGAGTAGTTCGCGGTCAAGTTATAAAGACCACCACCCGTGCCGGCATTGCCAATAAAGAAATTCGTGGGCGCATTGGTTGCCGAGTAAAGGGTTTCAGCCTGTTCGAGTGAGCCTGCGGCTGTGAAGCCATTGGCAAACTTCTGCTGGAAGCGGATTGCCGGCTGACGAGCCCAGCTGAAACCGACATGGTACTGAGCATCGATGGTCATCGGAAGATTCTCGGTCCGATTGTCCGTCGATTTCTTGGTCTCAGTCACAAGCGACCACATCTGACCGCCGGTGACCGCGAAACCCTCCTTGGTCGCAGCCTGACCCCAAATCTGTCGTTGTCGCAGCGTATAGCTGTTGCTCTGGTTCTCGTTGCTTGTCGCGCCAGCCGACAGGAAGTCAGCTTCGACGTAGCCCGACAGTTTGAACGGCCCAGTATTCCCCTCAAACAAGGCGCCCACGCGGCTTTGACGTCCCGAGAAGTTCAACTCGCTCACATGCGCCATACCTGCTCCCATGTAAGGGGTTGAATTAAAGGGAGTATTCACGTCAGAAGCGAGCGAACGTGAGCGGTAGACCGTTTCAAACGCGAAGAAGGCAACCGGCGTAATAGTCAAACCCTTATAACGGATGGCCAATGGAGAATCGATCCTATCCAGAATGTCCTTTTTGGTGTCGCTAATCGTCTGCGCGATACCCGTGGCATTGTTCTTCAGGTCGGTGACCGTACTGTTCAGAGTAGTGACAGCTTCAGAGTTAGCTGCGACACTGGTGCTCACTGTCTCAGCCTTTGCGTTCGCTGCCGCAGCCGACGCCTCGGCTCCCTGCGCAGACTGCTGTACCGTAGCCAGCTTCGCATCGCGGTCAGCGAGTTGTGTCTTCAGCGCATCGATCTGGCTCTGCTGGTTCGCCATCTGCTCTCGCATTTCGCGGAGTTCTTTCTGCAGCGGTGTCTCGGCCGGCGCTTTCTTCGCACCTCGTTTCGAACTGGTTTTGGCAGGCGTGTTTGCCGTACCCGTCTGCGCCTGCATCGATACTGTGCTACAAACCAGTATCGCCGCCATAGCCGCTCGCAAATGCTTCGTCATGGATCCTCGCAAAAGTAGAAAAGGCAAAGGGACAGACAAGACAACGGATAGGCCTGGGTCCCACATCCGTTACCTTCCTTTTGCTCTTTGGCCCATGCTTCCAGACTCATGTGAACAGAAAAATAATTTGCGCGATCTTCGCCTGAAACAACTCATTTTCACAATCCTTTTACATCATATTTCCTCCTTTGCCACCGGGTTATCGCCCCCGGACCTCCCACGTTTACGCTAACTCATTTACCGTTATTGATATGCAACGTCGCTCCTTTGCCGCAGTCCTACTTGCCTTCTCTGCCCTGGCATCCGCCCTTGCTGTAGCTCAGACAGCCGGCAGTCAGTCGCTGCATCTTATCCCGGTTCCACGCGAGATCCGGCCAGCAACTGCACAGTCTCTGGCCGGCGGAGTCCAGATCAGCTGCTCGGCACCCTGCCCTGCCGAGGACGTCTTCGCAATCGACGACCTGAAGACCTATCTCGCCTCGCAAAGCATCGCCGTCAACAGTACGTCACCGGTGAACATTTTGGTCACACGCTACGGTTCGGCTCTCTCCAAGTCGATCTACGCAGACGCAGCAGGACTGAAATCGGCCTCCGACGCCCCGGCCGACCTTCCCCAGGAGATGAAGGCCGAAGGCTACGCCATCATCCCGGATGGCAAGGGCCTCGCCATCACAGCAGCCACCGACTCCGGCATCTTCTACGCTCTGCAGACAGTCAAGCAGATGGTGACCGGCACTGGCAGCGCCGCCAGTCTCAACACTGCCTCGATTCGCGACTGGCCCGCCCTGAAGTATCGCGGTCTCGACGACGACCTCTCTCGCGGCCCCGTTCCGACCATGGAGTTCCAGAAGAAGCAGATCCGCACCATAGCGGCCTACAAGGTCAACATCTACTCGCCCTACTTTGAGCACACGATGCAGTACACCGGGCATCCATTAATGGCGCCTCCCGGAGGAACCATTACCCAGGATCAGGCCCGTGAACTCGTTGCCTACGCGACGAAGTACCACGTCACGGTCATTCCAGAGCAGGAGGCCTTCGGACACCTCCATTACCTCCTGAACTGGGAGCAGTACACACCGCTGGCCGAGACACCTCATGGGCACGTACTCGCCCCGGCCCAGCCCGACGCGCAAAAGTTAACCCACGACATGTTCTTCGAACTGGCGAAGATCTACCCCGGGCCATTCCTGCATCTCGGAGCCGACGAGACCGTCGAGCTAGGCAAAGGCCAGACCAAGCCGCAGGTCGATGCCCAGGGTCTTGGTGCCGTCTACCTCGGATTCCTACAGCGTATTGTCTCCGACCTCAAGCCGCTGAACCGCAAGCT
>DATDHL010000668.1:0-2854 GCA_036521575.1 Edaphobacter sp.
GCAGAAGCACAAGTCGCCTACTCCGAAATTCGGAGTCCAATCGCTGGTGTAGTAACCGATCGCCCGCTGTTTCCTGGGGAGACGGCCAACTCTGGCAGCACACTCGTAACGGTAATGGATACCTCGTCACTTCTCGCGAAAGTCCATTTGGCCCAGACTGTAGCACAGCGCTTGAGCGTAGGTGACGATGCCCTGGTTCGCATCCCAGGCATGGACGACGCGGCCCCTGCGAAGGTATCGCTCATCAGTCCTGCGCTCGACCCGGGGAGCACGACTGTGGAGATATGGCTTCGTATCGATAACAAGGCAGGCAAATATAAGGCAGGAACTCCCGTGAACTCTTCGATCACAGGGCGAACAGTACCCAAAGCGATAAAGATCCCCCTTTCTTCAGTTCTTACGGGACAGGACGGATCCAAATCAGTGATGGTGGTTGGCTCTGACAGTGTTGCTCATAAGAAAGCCGTTCAACTTGGCATCAATGACGGCGAGGATATACAGGTAATACAAGGGCTGGATGGCTCTGAAATGGTCATCACCACGGGCGCCTATGGCCTCGATGATGGAACTAAAGTAAAGGTTGGTCAACCTGAGGAAGGAAGTGGGGAGGCGAAGTAAATGGAGCAACCACTTCCACCAGATCAGCAGGGCGATTTTTGGCTTTTGCGCTTTCGGGGTCCGATCTTCTTCTTTGTCATCGTGCTCTCCCTGGCAGGCATCTATGCCGTACAGCAGGTTCCGATCTCTGTCTTTCCGGATACGAATTTTCCGCGTGTAGTCATTGGTGTCGACAACGGAGTCATGCCGGTCGAGCAGATGCAGGTAATGATCACGAAACCCATCGAGGATGCGGTGAACTCGGTGCCTGGACTTCTTACGGTTCGCTCGACTACCAGCCGCGGCTCGGCGGAAGTAAGTTTGTTCTTCGATTGGGGTGTGGATATGTATCGCACGCTCCAACTCGTTGACGCCGCTCTCAGTAAGACGCGGCAAACATTGCCTAGTACTGCAACGATCACAACTAATCGATTGACCTTTGCGACGTTTCCTATTGTTGGCTACAGTCTAACCTCCGATCGCTTATCGCAGACCCAGCTCTGGGAGTTGGCAACCTACCAATTGAAGCCGCCGCTAAACCGGGTAATGGGTGTCAGTACTGTCACCGTGCAGGGTGGGAAGGTGCCGGAGTATCACATCGTGCCTAATATGGCGCGCATGCAGACGGCGGGTGTTACGGTTCTTGATCTTGTCAATTCAGTGCAGGCGTCCAACATTATCGATTCGCCGGGTTTGTATGAAGCTAACCATCAGCTGATTCTCGGTCTGGTCGGAGCGCAAGCGCACAACGTGGAACAGCTAGGTCGTCTTGTAGTCAAAGCCACGCCGGGTGGTGCTGCGGTCCGTGTTGCTGATGTTGCGATCGTACAACAAGGTATGCTTCCTGTTTATACCGCTGTTACCGCCGATGGTCATTCGGCCGTGCTGTTAAATGTTACGCGGCAGCCGTCAAGCAATACCGTTGCGGTGGCAGACGCGGTCGCCACCAAAGTCCAAGAGCTCAAGAAGGCTCTCCCGCCTGGTGTTCGATTTGAGCCTTACTACGACCAATCGGAGTTGGTCCGTGAGAGCATCCGCAGCGTACGCGATGCGATTCTTATCGGCCTTTTACTCGCTTGCATCATTTTGTTTTTATTTCTTGGTGATTGGACGTCCTCGCTGGTGGCGGGCCTTGTTATTCCTGTCACTGTCGCCATCACGATTCTGTTTCTTTGGTCTATTGGTGAGAGCTTCAACCTAATGACGCTGGGCGGGCTTGCGGCTGCGATTGGCCTGGTAATCGATGATGCGATTGTCGTGGTCGAGAATATCGCTTTGCATCGTGATGCAGGCGAAAGCCGTGTACAAGCTACGCGGTTGGCACTGCATGAGATCGCTGTTCCACTCGTGGGTTCTACCATCACTCCTGTTGTTGTCTTTCTTCCGCTGGTCTCGGTGACTGGTGTTACGGGAAGTTTTTTCAGGGCGCTTGCGGTCACGATGACAATCGCGCTTCTTACATCCCTTCTTCTCGCTTTGACGTGGACGCCAGCTCTGAGCCTGGTGTTGTTGCGCGAGCATCGCAAGGCACCTGATAAGTCGCACGAAGAGCACAGTCGCCTAATGCGAAAGGTGCTGCACTGGCATGAGCGGGGCCTTGGGTGGTCCCTCAGTCGACCATTTGCATTACTTGGGATATGCGTTCTACTCATCTTTAGTGGCTGGTTCTCTTATAAGACGCTTGGTTCCGATTTGTTGCCGGAGATGGATGAGGGTGGTTTCATCGTTGACTACATCATGCCAGCCGGAAGTTCGCTGACAGAAACAAACCGTGTTTTGGAACATGTGAATCGCATATTGCAGGATATGCCCGAAGTGGAAAGCACCTCACGACGTACGGGCTTGCAGATGGGGCTCGCAGCAGTTACGGAAGCCAACACCGGCGATATTACAGTGAAGCTAAAGAGCAAGCGCGATCGCGACATTGACGAGATCATCGCCGACGCGCGCGCCAAGATAAAAAAGACAGAGCCGGAACTCGATGTAGAGTTTATCCAGGTCTTGCAGGATATGATCGGCGACCTGTCCAATGCTCCGGCGCCGATTCAGATCAAAGTCTTCGCTGCTGATCCCGCATTATTGACAGAACTGGGGCCCCGCATTGGAGACGCCATAAGCAAGATTGGTGGTGTGGTGGATGTACAGAACGGAGTTGACAACACCATCAGTGGACCAGCCACAAACTTCCAGATCGATCCCAGTGTTGCAGCTCGCCTTGGTTTCACGCCAATTGAAATTGCGGAAGATGCTACCTCCA
>DATDHL010000669.1:0-16244 GCA_036521575.1 Edaphobacter sp.
TTCAGCGATTCGTCAGCAGATAGTTGCCGCCGCTGGTTGCAACAACGTGGAGATTCTTCTCCAGAAGCTCTTTGAGATGCGGCATGTCGGAGCCGTAGACCAGAAGATATGTGCGCTGAGCACCGGACCATAGTGCCTTCAGCTCGGCATCGTCGATGAAGACCTTCGCTGCGTTGGGAGCGTAAGAGCCATATTCAAGATTGTTGCTTCTGCCGTTCCACAGCAGCGCCGACCTGTTGGTGTAGAAGAACACGGACGAGAAGGCGTAGTAGGCATCGCCTTCGATCAACAGGCCCGGCTCCGAGCGAGTAAGTGCATCGGCCAGCGGTTTTGAGCTGAGATAAGGATCGAAGGTGATAAGCGCCTGCCGTGCCGCTTGTATGAAGACAACCATCATCACGGCAAGAACCGCCATAGTTGCTGCAGTTTTGCGTGAGCGGGCCAGCCCAATCACACCAATCAGCAGGCCGCATCCGGCCAGCGCAAGAGGCAGCCGAAGATAGGCAAAGGCCCGCAGCGTGAGGTCGCTCATGTGTCCGAGCGAGAGCGTGTAGAGGTCGGGATTTTGCGTTAGCGCGGAGGAGATATCTCCCGGTATCGGATACCTCGCGTTACTCGCAAGAAGAAAGATGATCGCGGCCAGGCAAAGGCTAAGGATAGAGAGGAGCGCGATGCGCGCTGCGCGGGGATAACGCTCGCGCGAAGCAAGATCACTCGCCAGCAGCATCGCAAGCGCAGGATAGATGGGCAGCGAGTAGTATTCCTGCGTCGTCGAGAGGCTGAAGAACACGAGGACAAAAGTAATCCATACCAGCGCGAGCAAACGGACCTTTCCTGCGCGGTTGATGGGGCGGTAGCTTTGCCTGAACGCGGTAATCAGGGTCGCGCTCCACGGGAAGAGCCACACGAAGTGTAGCAGCCAGAACCAGAGCCGCGGAACGGTGTTGTAGTCGCGCGGATAGCGCATGTTCAAAAAGCGGAAGAGGTGCTCATTGAGGAAGTAGAACCAGAAGAAGCCATGGTATTGGCCGGGGCCGCTGTGCATCGTCCAGTCGAAGTACGGCGGATTACGAAGCGTCGCGAGAATGTGCCACGGCGCGGCAATGAGAAATATCGGCAGGATCCCGGAGATCGGCCGGAGACGACTCCAGATTGTCTTCAAGGAAGCCTGGCGGCTGATCGCAAGATAGATAACCCCGATTGCAACCGGAAAGACAGCTGCGATCAGCCCCTTGAGCAATAGGCCGCAGGCGAGGCTGCCGTAGAACAGGAAGAACCACAGTGTCGGTCTCGTCTCTGAATCATCGATCAGACGCAGCATGGACCACAACGCAACGGTGATGGTCAGGGTGAGCGCTGCGTCAGGGATCAGGATCCGTGTGAAGAGAAACATCCCGATGCAGGTTGCAAGAATGGTGCCAGCGTAGATACCAGCGCGCCTGCCGAAAGCCCACATGGCGAAGCGGGCCGTGACCCAGCACAGCGCGATGTTGATCAACGCAAGCGGAAGCCGTGCCGCCCAGTCATGGACGCCGAAGACGCGATACGATACCGCCATGATCCAGTAGATCAGTGGTGATTTTTCGAGGTAGGCGATTCCATCCAGACGAGCCGTCACCCAGTCGCCGCTTTCGAGCATGTTGCGGGCAATCTGCGCCTGAACCGCATCGACATCGTCCATCAGGCGAGGCGGGCTGATCACCAACGGCAAAAAGACAGCACACGAGACAAGCAGAACGAGGAGGTCTACACGGAAACGGCGGAGAAATCCTCGAGGGCCTGAATATCCTGTCCGCATTGGATCTTCCATTGTTTGATCCAGAGAAACAGCATCAACATGCCCCATAGGTGATACCCATAATTCGCCTTTCGTTCCATGTGCAGTTTTATCAGCGAATCGAGATGCGGCCAGTAAACAAGCCCCGACTCTTCCACCGTCTTTTTGTTCAGCGTGTCCAGCAGCAACGGTTTCAGATGACCGCGCAACCAGTCGTGCACTGGGATATCCAATCCCTGTTTCTTCTTGGCAAGGATGCTCTGGGGCAGCTTGTCCTTCATCAGCGTGCGCAGCAGCAGCTTCAACGTGTGGCCCTGGATGCAGTACTTCGCAGGAAGCGTAGCGGCAAACTCGACGATACGATGATCCAGAAACGCCGGACGCACCTCAAGCGAGTGCGCCATGCTCATTCGGTCGACCTTCACAAGAAGATTATCCGGCAGGTAGTACGCCTGATCGAAGGCCATAAAGCGCCTGAGGTCGCCCCGTGCCGGTATGGTCGCCAGCAGCTTGAGCATATGAGCGCTATTGTGCGAGACCATCAACTGACTGCGCTGCTCCTGTGAGAAGGTACCGTTCCAGAAGATATGCGAGCTTCGCTCATCCATCAGGGTCCCGTGGAGAAAGCGTTGCAATTTGTAATCAAAACCAATCTTTTTATTAGAAGCCCGCAGACGATTGGCCGAACGAAGAGATAGCCGCCGGAGACTTCGCGGAACCATGCGGGCGCGTCGCGCATATTTGTCGGCGAGATAGGTGATGTATCCGCCGAAGAGCTCGTCGGCGCCTTCACCGCTCAGAGCAACCGTGACCTGCTTGGCAGACATCCGCGACAGATGCCATACAGGAACGGCGCCAGCATCGGCATTGGGTTCATCGGAATAGTAGGCCAGTTCGGTGATCGAATCCGGCGTAACGGTCGAGGCGCCAAGGTCCAGCTCATGGTGCTCAGTAGAGTAGCGCGCCGCCATCTCGCGAAGGTACGGAGCCTCGTCGAACTCGCGTCCGTTGAAGGTGATGGAGAAGGTTTTGAGCGGGGTCGCAGAGTGCTGGCTCGCGTAGTGCAGAACGGTGGAAGAATCAATCCCGCCGCTGAGCCATATGCCGACGGGAACATCAGCAGCGAGATGCTCTTTGACCGACGCGTTCAGCAGAAGGTCGAGCCGCTCGGTGGCTTCTCGCAGCGAGGAGGGCGTCACGGCATCTGCGTGGTCAGCCTGCCAGTAGCGGTGTGAGGAGATCTCTCCGTCGTGCCAGGTCAGGAAGCATCCAGGCATCAGCTTGACGATGCCTGCCGCCAGCGTGTGATGCCCCGCGACGTAATTCAGCCCCAGGTAGGTATCCAGAGCGTGCAGATCGATGGTACGGTCGATCTCAGGGTGGCAGAAGATTGCCTTCAGCTCCGATCCAAAGTAAAGGTCGCGGCCGCGGCGAGCATAGTAGAGGGGCTTGATCCCCATGCGGTCGCGGGCCAGCACCAGGCGCTGCCGGGACTCGCACCAGACGGCGAAGGCGAACATCCCGCGAAGCTTCTCGATACAGGCCGTATCCCATTGCATAAAGGCCCGGAGCACGACCTCGGTATCGCACGAGGTCTTGAACTGGTGGCCGTAGCGGATGAGTTCTTTGCGTAGTTCGGCGTGGTTGTATATCTCGCCGTTGAAGACAAGCGTATAGTCGTCATCATCCGAACGCATCGGTTGGGCCCCAGCCTCTTTATCAATGACTTTGAGGCGAGTTGCGCCAAGGGAGACGGTAGCGGTTTGATGAACACCTTGCTGGTCCGGGCCGCGATGAATGATGGAAGCGACCGCCTGATGAATCCGCTCCGGCAGAAAATCGTGGGCTATATGGGTAAATCCCGCAATTCCACACATTTTTAACGACCCTCTCGTAATTTCAACAAAATTACCGAAACTTTCCTTAACCCTCAGGGTCTATATCCAGCTTTCAGGTGTAAGTAGAGAAGATATCTCGATTGAGAGCAGATTGGGGAATTTTTTTTGATCGGCTGCTGGCAGCACTGCTCCTCTCTAAGGTGAACTTTCCGAAAAGGTGGGCTAATGCAGGCAGCACGGGGGTTAGCCGCCTCGCTCCTGTGCGCTTTGATCGGAAGGTCTAGCGCCACGCGCTGAGGAGACGGCCGGAGGAGCCCAGAACCTTGAGGTTGTCTGTGCGGTGGATAAAATAGCGGGCGTTAATCTCAGGGGTACCCAGATCCTCAATGATGTGGAACGCCACGCCGTTAGAAGACAGCTCGGCAGCAATTTGAGGTGGAGTAAAGAAAAGCTGGAAGGGTTCCCCGGCCAACTGGACCCTCGAGGCGAGAGAATCGTGGGCCAGTTGCTCGAAGAAGGGCAGGGCGGATCGGGGCTGGCCGTAATCAAAGACCACCCCTGTGCCCGAGGGCCGCGCGGCGATGAAGGTGAGCGTAGAACGAAACGCCGCAAGAGTGAGATACGGGACGACTCCCAACCAGGCGAAGAAGGTGGGAAGGGCTGCATCGAAACCCGCAGCGTCCAACTGTTCCGGGAGCGAGTGGTGCTCGAAGTCTACAGGGGCATACGTAAGGCTGGATGGAATGCGAAGGTCGCCGCTCTCGAGCAGTTCGCGCTTCCATTGCTGGGTTGCGGGATGATCGACCTCGAAGACGCGAAGGTTTGGGTGCGGGTTGCGGTGCGCGAAGGTGTCGAGTCCAGCCCCAAGCAGAACGTACTGAGTCACTCCATTGGCTACCGCATGGGCGAGCTTGTCTTCGGCATACCGGCTGCGAGCCACAAGGAAGGCGCGGAGGGCGACCGAGAAAGGCTTATGAAGTTTCGTGGCGGTACGGTGGACTTCCGGAAGATATTCGCTTCCGAGGATAGGTACGGCTATCGGATCGTCAAGGACGAGGGGCTGCGCGTCATACAGCTGATGGGCAGCACGGCGCATAGCGACTCGGAGTGCGGTACGGGAGGGGCGGGCTGGTTCCATGGATCAGACTAAGAGCGACGACCGCGGATCTCGCGGATGCAAACGGATAAGGACGAAAGACCGTAAAGGCAAAAACGATAAGACAGAGTGGTGATCTTGCTGATCCAGAGTTACTTGGACGCGTAGAGCCCGGTTTTATCCGTGTTTTTCCGCGTAATCCGCGGTCGCGTCTTCCGGTTCCTTCGTTACTTGGCCGTTCATCCACGTCAGGGCTTGGATTAGATACTGCTTCATCTCCTTACGGGACACGATAGCGTCGAGGAAGCCATGTTCGAGGAGGAACTCGGAGCGCTGGAAGCCTTCGGGAAGCTTCTGACGAATAGTCTGTTCAATGACGCGGGGGCCGGCGAAGCCGATCAATGCCTCGGGTTCGGCGATATTGAGGTCCCCCAGCATCGCGAAGCTCGCGGTAACGCCACCGGTAGTGGGGTCGGTCATAACGGAGATGTAGGGGATCTTCTGATCGTCGAGACGAGCGAGGCCGTTGGAGATCTTGGCCAGCTGCATCAGAGAGGCGATGCCCTCCATCATGCGCGCTCCACCGGAGGCCGAAATGATGATGAGCGGGTGTCGTGTGGCGAGCGAACGGTCGACGGCCCGGGCGATGGTCTCGCCTACGACGGAGCCCATGCTCCCGCCGATGAAGCTGTACTCCATCGCGCTCAGAACCACTGGGTGCGGACCAAGCTGGCCAATGGCATTGACGATCGCATCGTTGAGGCCAGTCTTCTTCTGGGCTTCAGCCAGGCGCTTTTTGTAGGGCTTCAAGTCGGTAAAGTGGAGCGGATCAGTCGACCGGAGTTCGAGGTCGACGAGTTCGTAGCCCGGCTCAAGGAGATTTTCGATGCGGGCGCGGGCGTCGATGCGGAGGTGGTGGCCGCACTTGGGGCAGACCCGAAGATTCGCTTCGAGATCAGCTTTGAAGATGACCTGCCGGCAGCTCGGGCAGCGGACCCAGAGGCCTTCGGTGCGGACCGTCTTCTCGGCGTCGTTGACGATCTCGTTGTCTTCGCGTTTGAACCAGCTCATGCTTGGATGCCTTCCGGAATATGCCTCGACCATTGTACTGAAATGATTTGTGCGGTGCGCCCCGCATGGTCGATGGCCCGTATCTCTTTGCCATCGCTGGAGATGTGGACGCCACCGCCGCCTGACAGCGCGCAGCCTCGGATTGGCATCTAATCCCACATGATTGCTACGGTCAAAATCGACGACGATCCTCCTGCGCTTTTTGTGAAGAAGTTCCGGTCCGTCTGCGATATGCACAGCGTACGGTTCGGTTCGCAGGAAAGCTTTAACACATTCATGACGCAGCTCGCGGAAGACAGAAAGTTCGCGATGGACTTTTGGGCGCTTGCTGGCAGGTTCAGCAGCCGCGAAGGCGGCCCACTCTCCGACGACCAGGTGCTGCACGTCATCGTTCACGAGATCGCCGGTTGCGAAGCCGCAGCCGTCAATGGCACCTTAAAACAACCGATCGACCTGCTTGCAAGAATGCTTGCAGGCGAGGATGTTCAGAGTCCCGTTGTGCAGCACGATGCGGCTGAAGATGTCTTCCCTCCTCCAGTGGAACCCGCTCCACCTGTGCAGAAATTCCCCACTCCTCCCCTTGTGGAGACACAGCCTCTACAGAAGTTTTCCGCTATGCTCTCAGCAGAATCGGCACCTGGAAAGAAATTCGTTGAACCATTGCCACTTCTCGATCAAACCCGGCGACCATTCGAGCCGGATCCGATGCCATCGCCCCTCCCCGAACCCGAAGTCAGGGCTAAAAATCGTAGAGAGGAGCACGACCCCGACCATGCTGTGCTGACGCAACATCAGCTGGACGAAGCCCTGTTGAGATTGGAGTTAAGCGGCCTCGAGCTGAAGCTGCACCTCGACAATATCGACAGTCGCATGAGCCGTATGGAGCCTCACCTGGAAGAGTTGGCATCGAAGGTCTGGACCGCGCGTGAGAACGTGAATAGGAGACCCGCAGAGCCGGAGACCGTTCGTGAACCTGTCCGCCTGCAAGTCCCGGAAAACCAGCGGCATATTCAGGAGTCCGTCGGCAGAGCCTTTGAGAAATCGAGGCTTGTGCTTGAGCCGCAGTCATCACCCACGAATCAGGCGGCAATCGACGATGACGATCCCTCGATTCCAATCCCGCTTGAAAGCTACTCGCAACGACGATTCAGCCCGAGTGTCGGTCTTTTCGCAGCGCTTCTGCTCGTTGGACTGGCAGGATTTTTCTTCCTCCATCGCCAGTACGGCGCGTCCATGTGGGCGGACTTCGGTCCTTCGCTGCGAGAGCGGTACGACGCTGCCCTTCATGAGCTGCACGATGTAGTGAAGGGGCATCCATCCGACGAATCGGTCTCCGCAGAATCGGACTCTGTCCCGCCGACTGCTGAAACTCAGGCAGCATCAGTCCCGAACGCAGCGCCACAGACTCCACCTCAGGCCACGAAGGCTGCCCCTCAGCCGCAAGCAATCCACGCAGCGCCCGAACCATCTCTGAAGCACAAGAACCATCCCGCGCCTGCTCCGGTAGAACGAGAGCTGGCATCGAGCGGCAGCGCCTATGCCGTTGGCAATTCGGAGGCCCCGGTCTCCGTCGCCCCCGCTGTCATGGAAGAGAACCTGGTTGTGTCGCGGGTTCCGGCCTATCCGGACGCCGCCAAAGCCGATCACGTCGAAGGGCCAGTCGTCATGCAGGCGATCATCACGAAAAACGGCACCGTCGGCCATCTTCACGTCATCCAGGGCGATCCGTTGTTGCGTAGTGCAGCATCCGAGGCAGTCTCGAAGTGGCGCTACAGACCCTACACCGTCAACGGAAGGCCAGTCGAAGCTGCAACGACAGTTACGGTCGATTTCAAGCTCAACCGTTGAACAGCAATGTTTAAGCCAGCGTAAGTTCCAGCGTCGTCACGCTCGCCGCCGGGAAAGTATGCAGCAGCCGGCCGCCAGCGGGCGAGCCTACCGTAGCCACCGCCGGCTTTACAGCATCAGGATGCGCAAAGTCATTGTGGTCATGCACATCCTTGCTGACGAGTACAGTCCCCTTCGCCGACGCGATCGTGGCTCCGCGCACCGCGACCTCGGTGGTAAGGGCTTTGTCGAGATGCGGATTCACCACACTCAGCGTGAGCACTTTGCCGTTGCCGGCAGTCGCAATCGAGGCCGAGCCACTCAACCCGGCAAGGTTCTTAACCGCCTCAAGCGAGCCTCGATAGCTATTACCGCCCACAGGGATCGGCGCGTTCGCCAGAGGATTCGCAATATCAGGAGCAGTAAACTCCGCTCGAATTGCCTGCGCTCCCCGATGAGGCAGGTACATCTTGAAGACGTGGAAGGTCGGGGTGACAGTAAACTTGTCCCCCTGCGCCAGCATGAGCGAGTGGATGCAGTTGATCGACTGCGCAACGTTAGCTACTGCCACCTTATCCGCATGTCGCTGGAAGATATCAAGCGTAATCCCAGTCAACAGAGCATCACGCATGGTGGACTGCTGCGAGAGGTTGTACTCAGGCGCAAGCTCCGTGCCCTTGCCGTACCAAGCACCCCACTCATCGACGACGAGCTTGACGTGGTGATCTTTGTCGGTGGCCGCAATGGCCTTCCAGTGATCGGTGACGACGCGTTCCATAATGCTGCCCCGCGTGAGCAAGTCATAGAAATCGGCATCGTTGAACTGCAGCGCATCGCCCGCGGCGAACTTACTCGGGCTGCCTGACGTGTAGTAGTGAACCGAAAGCCCCCAGAGATGCCGCCGCTCGGGATTCGCATGCAGGGCCTTAAAGAGTCGCGTCGTCCAGTCGACATCATCTCCATTCGGCCCGACGGCGATGAAACGAAGCGGCTCTTGGTTGTAGCTCGGAGTCCAGGCAGTAAACCGGCGATACTCTGCGGCGTACTCCTCGGGGGTCAGGTTGCCGCCGCAGCCCCAGCTCTCATTGCCCACACCCCATATGTCGACATTGAACGGTTTCGGATCGCCATTCGCCCCGCGCTCAGTAGCCAACGAGTTAGGCACAGCCGGCGCAGCGGAGTTCGACGGCACATTCCCCGCCGGCGCGTTGCAATATTCGATCTGCTGGTAGAAGTCACGCCCCGGCAGGGTGCGCAAATTTGCAGCCAGATAGGGTTTGCAGTCGATAGCGCGGCACGTGCGCATAAACTCGTGCAGTCCGTACTCGTTCGTGTCCTGCTGATTCCAGAAGCCAGTGCGAGCGGGACGTTTGGAGGCCGGGCCAATACCATCGCGCCAGTCGTAGCTATCGGCAAAGCAGCCGCCGGGCCAGCGAAGCAGCGGCGCCTGCACAGCGCGCATCGCATCGATAAAGGCAGTGCGAATGCCACCCTGATTGGGAATCTTCGACTTCTCCCCCACCCATACGCCGTCGTAGATCACGCCGCCAAGATGCTCGATAAAGTGCGAGTAGATCTCAGGCGAGATGGTCGCAATGGGTTCGCCGGGAATGACCTCTATGTGTGCATCAGCCTGCGTCGCCTGAGCAAGAACATTCGAACCGCGCAGTGCAACAGCGGAGGCGGCAAGCGTGGAGGCTTTAAGGAAAGATCGGCGCGAGGTAGAGGATTTCAATGACATGAGAAAACGTTCTCCGGTTTGAAGAAAACAATATAAGGCCAATGCAGCTCGACGCAAGTAGTTGTTTGTTTTTGATGAAGGAGTCGGCTAGAACTCAATCCCCCGCTGCGCAAGGATGCCTTTTTCATAAGCGTGCTTCACCTCACGCATTTCGGTCACGGTATCGGCCAGCTCCACCAGCGTCGGGTGAGCATTCCGGCCCGTAAGGATGACGTGGACCATCTCAGGCTTGGCGCGCAGAACCCCGGCAACCTTCTCCGGGTCGAGCATCTTGTACCCAATCGCATAGTTGATCTCGTCGAGCACCACCAGGTCCCAGTCTCCCGAAAGAATCGCCGACGCCGCCTCATCCCACGCCTCTTCGACCATGCGAATGTCCTCAGGATCGGTCTCCGCCCCACCCACCTTCACAAACCCCCGCCCCATCTGCTTCATCACAAAGTCCTGCCCCAGAGCGTCGCCCAAAGCCTTAGCGGCATCCAGCTCCCCATAATGCCACGAGCCCTTCAGAAACTGCAGAATCAGCACCCGCATCCCATTGCCCGCAGCCCGAAACGCCGTCCCAAGCGCAGCAGTCGTCTTGCCCTTCCCAGGGCCGGTGTTAATCAAAATCAGTCCACGTCGCGAGGTCTCAGTCATACCAAACAGAAGAACATACCTTAAGTTACAAATTCTCTAGTGCCCAGAGTGATACGGATGCCCCGCGAGAATAGTCAACGCACGATAAACCTGTTCGGCCAGAACGACGCGTGCGAGTTGATGGGGCAGCGTCATTAGCCCGAAGGACAAAAGCAGATTAGCGCGCGAACGGGCGGTAGCTGACCATCCATCTGCGGGACCAATGGCAAACACAAGATTCTGCGTTCCGGAATCACGGAGTCGGCCAATTTGGGCAGCAAAATCTTCAGAAGCGAACTGCTTGCCTCGGCTATCCAATAGAACCCCATAAGCCGGTGCGCGACCCGGCTTATGGGCCAGCCATTCCAAAAAAAGCGGCTCGGAATCGAAGAGTTGGGAGCTGCAAGGCATGTAGCGGGCAGCTCGATCGATGTAATCCGCAAGCAGACGATCCATCGCCTCCGACTTGCTTCTAGCTCGGCGCAGGACAATTGCGGTAAGGGCGATCTTCATCGATTCAATTTACCCTTCCTTCCATTCTTGCAGATTCGGGAGCGCGATTATTCCAGATTTCATATATCCCATCGTTTCGGGCCTATACAGATAGCTAATTTTGGTGATTATTGGTTTGGCCGTTTAAATGCAGGTAAAAATTCGGTTGCGGTTCGCGTTCGCTTACCGGCCGCAAAGTACGGTGTCAGTCGCCTGCGCATCAACTCGCCAGGCCTGGTTTCCACCGAGGTACCTTCATCTTCAACCTTGTCAAAAATGACGGAGTAAATGTATGCGTTTGAAAAGCTTAGCAATAGCCTTGTTGACTCTCTTCATGATGGTCGGCGTAGGAGTCGCGCAAACCAGTAAGGGAATTTTGGCGGGTGTGGTTCGCGACCATACTGGCGCCGCAATCCCGAATGCGACTGTAACCGCGACCAGTCAGGACACAGGTGAGACCCGCACTACCACTACGACCGCCCAGGGCGCTTTTCGTATAGAGGCGATCAATCCAGGACATTACCAGATCCATGTGGAGATGGCTGGATTCACCACGCTTGACGTGAAAAATATCAATGTCCTCCCCTCGGTGGTGACGACGTATGATCCCGAACTTTCAGTGGGTGACGTCGTCGTGGCGGTCAATGTAGAGGCAAACAGCAACGCGATCAACACGGAAAATGGTCATCTGTCCGGGACAATTGAGACGAACGAACTCGCTAAAGTGCCAATCTTCTCACTGAGCCCGTTCGAACTTGTCGCTACCCTGCCGGGCGTGCAGATGATGAATCCTTCGCTGAATCTTCAGGGTATTGGTGGAAATTACGAGCAGCTTTCTGTAAATGGAGCCAGGCCACGCAGCAACAATTTCATGCTCGACGGTCAGGACATCAATGATGTAGGCATCGGCGGTCAGTCGTTCAATCCCCAGATCCCGGACATGTACCAGTCCACGACGGCCCTGTTGAACTCGGCTTCAGCCGAATATGGCCGATCGGGTGGAGCTGTGATCAACCTGATTACAAAGACCGGAACGAACCACTTTCATGGAACCGTCTTCGAGCTTTATTCCGGCTCCGGCTTGAATGCGCTGGACGGCCTTACCCGGAAAGGTAAACCCTTCGATCCCACTGAGCCAAATCCTAAGGCGCGTTTTAATCAGCATCAGTTTGGCTTCACACTCGGCGGCCCACTCTGGAAGGATAAGCTGTTTGCGTTTGGCGGAACACAATTTAGCCGCTTCTACGGCTCAAGCCTCGTGGGCAGCAATGTGGAGCTTCCTGACCAGGCCGGCTACGATCAGCTCACCAAAATCGGCGGTCCTCAGGTGGCGCTCCTTCAGGGGCTGCTGAATAGCGGAAGCTACCTGAAGAACTATGCAAATCAAAATGTACAGTCAGGCGTAGGGCCCTCTGAGCAGCTGGCGGTCAGTGACCGCCCGGGTTGCCCCGGAGGTTGCTCGATCGAAACCGCGAATTTCCTTCGTCCTCCAGTAGCCCAGCAGCAAACGGATACGCAGTGGATGTATCGCATCGACTTCATCCCAAGATCTTCCGACATATTCTCGTTTCGGTACCTGCATGACCGGTCGAACTTTACACCAGACCTCGGGTTGAACGATTCAGGCCTAACCGGCTTCGATGGAGAGGTTGGCGGCCCCGCTGAGTTGGGTCAGGGCACCTGGACGCACGTGTTCACTCCAAACCTGTTGAATGAGTTTCGTATCTCCGAGGTAAGGCTCAGTGCTCTGTTCGATCTGACTCCGGAGGCGAAGGCCAATCCTCTTTCGAAGTCTTTCAACGTGAACTTCCTGGATAACAACATCCCTCAACTGGGGATCTCGCAAAATATCCCCCAGGGACGGAAGCAGGACCTTTACCAACTTCAGGATACGGTTGGCTGGACGAAAGGCAGACATTCTTTGCGCCTTGGATTCGATCTTGGAAAAGATAACGAGACCGACCTTATAGCTCAAAACGCGCTCGGGATACTCAACTTCAATGCGGGTGGACCCACGTCTACAACGGGTATCTCAGCGATCGACAACTTTCTGGATAACCGGCTGGGTACCTCGGGTTCCGCCACGAAAACCTTCGGCCCTACTCGCGTCGATCCACACCTCTGGAAGATTGCCGCCTTTGCCCAGGATGATGTGAAGTTGTCTTCCGAACTCACGATAAATCTGGGATTCCGCTATGACTACGTTACGGATCCCGATAACGCCTTGCAGTATCCTGCGCTCGACCCGAACAATCCTTTCGCGCCCATCAACACAGTCATTAAAGTTCAGGGCGACAAGAACAACGTTGGTCCGCGAGTTGGTTTCGCCTACAACCCGCACGGAGGAATCTTTTCGGATGGCAAGACGGTGTTCCGTGGAGGATTCGGCATCTTCTATGACACGCCTTTCACGAATATCCTTGTCAATTCGGCGCAGTCATCGCCGAATGCGCCAACCGGTCTGCAGCAGTCCAACTCGGCTGGTGGTCTGGCGAATGCTACCGGTCAGCTTGCACTGATCACGCCGGTTCTGGATCCTCTCAACTCGGCGGTACAGAGCATTGCCAGCAATATCGTCAATCCCCTGACATATCAGTACAACTTCGGGATTGAACGTGAACTACCTGCTCAGATCAAGCTGGCGGTAAATTACGTAGGCGCGCGCGGTCAGAAACTATTCTCAAATCGCCAGCTCAACTACTTCGGCGGTTTTGATGCCACGGGCAAAGCTCTTCCGAGGCTGAATCCGGCGAGAAATGCCATCAACATTAGAGACAACCGGGCAGACTCAAACTTCAACAGTGCCCAGGTTGAGGTTTCTCGCGCCTTCAGTCATGGTCTTTCCTTCCGTGCTGTATACGCCTTCTCGAAGAATTTGGATGATGCGTCTGAGGTCTTCGCGACCTTTGCTTCGCCGACATCCTACTCCGCGAATCTCGCCGGAAATGGACTCTTTCAGGACTATGGTCATTCTGCATTTGATCGCCAGCATGTGGCTTCATTTGAGTATGTCTATTCGCCTGCGGGGTTCCGTTCGAATAACCGTGGTGCCGACATTCTGTTGAACGCCTTCACCCGGCACTTTACGATCTCAGGGACCACTCAGTTTTCTTCCGGTCCTTATAGCTCGTTCAACCTGAGTGGCCGCGACACCAACGGCGACGGCAGCTCTGCGAACGATCGTCCTCTGATCGGGAATGCCAGCGCTCCTCTCGCCACTGCGGGAATTGATGGTGCCTATATCGGTGGAACTGCAGGAGTCTACTATGATCTGGCAGCATTCAATCGCAGCCCGGCAACTGCTCGGGTAAGACAGGTTGTTACGATCGACCAGGTCCACTTCCTCGTCCCAAAGGGAACGCAGTACACCGGACGGGGTATTGGTCGCAACAGCTTCGAAAACCCGGGACAGCAGTTCTGGAATCTGGCGCTTGAGAAGAGTGTCCCCGCGCCCTTCACCCATTTGGAGAGTGCTCAGTTCGTGTTTCGTGGAGAAGGGCAGAACGTTGGGAATCACAACAATGTCTCACCCCTTAACAACAACGTTCTTCAGATCGGATCAGGTAACACCTTCCTCAATACGGTCAATAAGCGTGAAGCTACCTTCCAGAGCTTCCGGTTGTGGGCGAAGTTCGTCTTCTAACTTGTAATTGCTGAACGAAGGGCGCTCCCTTGGGAGCGCCCTTTCTTTTTGTAAAGCCTGATACTTCGTGTCGAGATCATTTTTTAGGAACGTTTCTTTGCAGGCGTCTTCTTTGCGGTCTTCTTTGGCAGTGCCTTTTTGGCTGCAACCTTCTTCTTTGGTGAAGTCTTAGCCGCTTTTTTAGCGGGAGAGGATTTCTTTGCAGCCGTTTTCTTTACGGCGGTCTTTTTGGCTGCGGCTTTCTTGGGGGCTTTCGCACGAGCGGTCGAGATGCGTGCCTTCAACTCAGCATTCAACTCCGCCACACTCAGTGTAGTGGCCGATTTGCGCAGACGCTCCAGCCCATAAAACGCGCGTTTCTCCGGCGAGAAGACATGGACAATGAAGTCGACATAGTCCATCAGGATCCACTCCGCCTGGCGTCGCCCCTCGACCGAGTTGGGGTAAACGCCGAATTCGCGCTTGATGCGAAGCTCGATCTCATCGGTGATCGCGACATTCTGGCGTTCGTTGGTCCCGTTGCAGATCAGGAAGTAGTCGGTGAGGCCGCTCTCGGCGGGATCGAGGGCGAGAATGCGGATGTCTTCAGCTTTTTTGTCTTCGGCGGCGGCGGCGGCGGCGAGCAGTAGCTGATTGCTTTCGATTGATGGCATGCGGCTCCTTGGAATCTCCATGGTAGCGGGTTGAGGCCGTTGTTGCCAGTTGCTGCTATTGCGGATGGGATGCGCGAACCAGTGTCAGGGTTGGGTGTCATGGTTGCTGCGCGGCCCAGTCGGCAAGGTCTCCGGCCGTTTTCAGGCGGCCGTCGATAATTCCGTCGAGCAGAGCACGAGTCCGAATCGCTTCAAAGCGAGAATCGACCCGAGCCGCCGTCTGCTGGTAGGGCATCTTGACGATGTAAGTCGGGGAAGCCCAAAAAATAGACGTTCTAGAGATAGAGGCGATGGGTCTGGATGTAGATAGCAACGGCCGGGGGCAACAGGTCGCTGCAAGGATCGCCGCAACCCAAACGTTCCCGGAGATCAGTCGCGGCAATGTCATAGTCGACCGTCTCCAGCAGATGGACCCGGGCACGCTGTCCCGCCGTAAGGCCGAGGCCAGAGAGATCGCCAAGAGAATAACCCGGCCTGCTGGCCACAATCCATTCAGCCAATTCCAGCAGACGATCGGGGTCACGCCATCGTGGCAGGCTCAGAAAGCTGTCAGCCCCGGCAACGCTGAAGATCATTGCACCCGGCATCTCCCGTTGAAGCTTGTCGAGAGTATCAACGGTGTAGTTCGGTTCGCCATCTGCCCGCGGAGCGTCGAGCGTCGATAGAGCAAACCGAGGATCAGCAGCGCAGGCCAGCGCTGTCATCGCGAGCCGGTCCTCAAAGGAGGTCGCATGGCCATCAGTCTTCAGCGGTTGTCGCCCCGCAGGCGCGAACAGCACCGTATCCAGCCCAAAGGCATCCGCAGCCGCTCGTGCCACGCCGATATGACCAAGATGCGGCGGGTCGAAGGTCCCGCCAAAGAGAGCTACGCGCATAGCTGCCAGCAATCGTACCGCACGGCCACGGACGAACCCAGATAACCCGAAGCGCTGATCCGTGCCGATCCGCGTCCAGCCGCGGTCGATCTCGTCACCAGAGCCGCACCACCAACCCAGTCGTAAAAATCTTCGCGTTCACCGAACTCCCCGACGACCCGCTGTAAGCAAACTCGATCACCCGCCAGTCAAGATGCGGAAAGAAGGTGAAGTCGACGCCGCCAAGAGCCTGATAGTTGAACTTGGTCGAACTCGACGTCCCGCTCCCGTTATTGAAATCGGCTACACCCACGAGTCCTTCCACATAAGGTCGAAACGGAAGGATCGGCGGTTTGATAGCCAGGCGCGGACCCACAGCCCCCGTGTAGTAATGGAAGCCATTGTGTGACAAAAATGTCCCGCGAGCATCGCCACCCAGCGAGACGAAATGGCCACTCTGAGCGTAAACGCCGACGACAGCCCCATAGGCCGCCGAAATACCAGTTCCACCGATCGGTCCACCGCTAAATCCGCCATAAGCGGCCACCTGCGCACGCGCCACACTGGCGGCAAAGAGAAGAACAAAGAGCGCCAAAAAAAGGACGCCCTTACGAAGCTGCAAAATTTTGAACTT
>DATDHL010000670.1:0-2274 GCA_036521575.1 Edaphobacter sp.
CATGAGCTGCAGTTGCGAGCCGCCGAGGGCCTTCATGAGGGCGAAGTCGCGGCGGCGTTCGAGGACGCTGGCGGAGAGGGTTGCGAGGACGCTGACGGCTACGGTGAGGGCGATGAGGATGACGGCTCCGTACATGAGCGCGTGGGTCTTGTCGACGATGCGGGATTCGCCTTCGACGAGTTGGCGGACGGGCTCGACCTTCATCTCGGGGAGATCGTTGCGAAGGCGGGTGAGGGCTGACTCGACGCTGGCTGCGCCGCCGGGGATTTGGATCTCGATTACGGTAGGCGCGACGTTGGTCCACGCTTTGAAGGCCGACATTGGGATGTAGATGCGGCTGTCTTCGTCGCCGCCGGTCTTGAGGCGGCCTGCTCCGTGGAGGGTGATGGGTTTGTTGGCGAAGGTGAGGTTGACGGCGTGCTCGTCGGCGATGAAGTTTGCGGCGCGCTGGCCCAGCAGGGCGGCGTTGGTGTCGGCTGCGGTGGGCCAGGTGTCGACCTGCCAGGAGGCGTTGAGGCGGCGGGCGGCTTCGAAGTCGGTGCCTGCCACGACGACGGCCGTGCCTCGGTCGGTTGTGGCTACGGCGTAGGCGAACTCGGCGGCGATGGCGTCGGGGCCGGCTGCGGTCTTGATGCGGGTGAGGGCATCGTCCGGCAGGCTTTTGTTGGCGGGAGCGGTTACGACGATGTTGGCGCCAAAGCTGCGGAATTCTTTGTGGAGTTTGGCGTCGAGGTCGGCGTAGAGGGTGAGGAGTGCGGTGGCTACGGCTGCGGAGACCGTCATGGCGATGAGGGCGGAGAGGCTTCGTCCGCGACGGTGGATGAGCGAGCGGCGCAGCATGGTGGTGAAGGTGAGATGGGTCTTCACGGTGGTCTTCATACGTCGGCTCGCAGGATCTCGGAGGGGTTCATCTTCAGGGTGGTTCGGATGGATGGTGTGCTTCCGGCGATTGCTACGACGAGTGCCAACGCGACGATGACGGGGAGGAGGACGGGGTTCAGGACGGTGCCGAGGGTGACTGCGCCTTCGTTGGCGAAGATGCGCGCGCCTAACCACGCGGCTAGTCCGGAGCCGAGAAGATAGCCGAGGGTGCCGCCGATGATGGCGAGCAGGCCGGTTTCGGCGTAGAAGAGCATGGCGATTGCTCCCTTGCTTGCGCCGAGGGAGCGCATGAGGCCGATCTCGCCCTGGCGCTCGAGGATTGCGGTCGCCATGGCGGCGCTTACGGCGAAGGTGGCGGCGAGGAGGGCGGCTGCGCTGATGAGCCACATGAGGCCGCTGATGCGGGCGAGGACGGTGCCTTCGGACTGCTCGACGCGGCGGACCTGCTCGGCTTGGGCGCCGGGGATCGCTTCACGGATCTGGTAGGCGATGGAGTTGGCGTAGGGGCGGCAGTACCAGACTTCGCGGAGCTTGGGGGAGAGGGTGTCGGGGTCTTTGCGGGCGAAGGCGTCTTCGGGCTTGGTGCGGGCGGAGATTTGGACTCGGGAGATTGCGTTGGGAGCGTCGGCGAGGCCTTGCACGACTTCAAGCGGCATTAATATCTGATCGTCCGTGGCATCACCAGCGGTAACAATTCCAGAGACGCGAAAGGTATTGTCTAAATGAGCCTTTTGAAGTTCTCGGCTCATAACGCGAAAGGTATCTCCGACGGCCAGATTGAGACGCTTCGCAAGTCCTTGCCCGACGGCAACCTCGAAGAATTCTGAGGTGCCAGTAGGCTGAACAGGCCAAGTTCCTGCTAGTTGCCACCACGGATGTAGTTGAGGGGCTCCCGTTTGCAGGCTTCCCCAAGGATGGTTGAACCACACTCCCCTCGTCACAACAGGAAAGGAGTTTTGGCTCATGTCTGTGAGTTTCGAAGCCTCGGCATGCCATTCAAGTTCAGGGCTGACGCCTGTGATGTTGTTGGCCCAAAAGATTCCGTGAAGCTTTTCGAGATCGCTTTCTTTCAGGTAGGTGCCACCGCTTGCGGGTTTCACGTCTACGCCGCCGACTTTGACTTCGAGTTGATCGGATTTTGGGTAGACGATGATGTTGGCGCCGTAGACGGCTAGTTCTTTGTGGATTCGGTCGCCGATGGTTAGAGCTAGGGCCAGCATTGCTGTGACGGCGGTTGTGCCTAGCAGGATCGCGAGGCCGGCCAGCGTCTTGCGGCGGCGCTGCCGTCTGAAGCTCTCCATCAGCAATCGAAAGAACATCGCCCCCGCCTTATCGTTCGAAGACCGAAACCAGCGTCTTGAGGTCTGCTGCCTGAATGACTACCTGGCCACC
>DATDHL010000671.1:0-3134 GCA_036521575.1 Edaphobacter sp.
GCGTGGAGGGCGCAGGCGTTGAGGCCGCAGTCTTCAGCTAGTTTGGCGAGTTGGACACAGACGATGTCCTTGTCGTTCCAGCCCATGCGGAACTTGACGGTGAAGGGGATGGTGACGGCGCTGCGGATGGCCTTGAAGATGCGCTCGATCTGCGGGAGGTCCCGCAGGAGGCCGGAGCCACCGTTGCAGGCGACTACGCGCTTGGCCGGGCAGCCGAGGTTGAGGTCGACGAGGTCGAAGCCTGCGTCCTGAACGATGCGGGCGGAGTCGGCGAGGGTGTCGGGGTTGGAGCCGAAGAGCTGCGCGGAGATGGGGTGCTCGTCGTCGTAATAGGTGAGGTAGCGCTTGCGCTTGGTCTCGCGCATGCGGGAGAGGCCGTCGGCGGAAGTAAACTCCGTCATGATGAGGCCGCAGCCGGATTGCTGGTTGGTCTGGGTGGTCTCGACGTCAGTGCTGGTGGTCCCCGCTGTGAACTGGCTGGCGTTTTTGATGAAGCGGCGGAAGACGGTGTCCGTGACGCCAGCCATGGGCGCGAGCACGGTCGCGGGCGCGATGGTCACGTTGCCGATGGTGAAGCTGGCAGGGACGCGGGAGTGCTCGGGCATCGCGTGTTCGATTGGCGAGTCCCAGCGTTTCTGCTCGAGTGTGTAGCGCTTCTTCATGAGCAAGTCAGTCAGCAGGTTAACAAGTCAGTATTTCCAATACAAAGGCCTCCGCCTTGGCGGAGGCCTCTGAGGGTTGTGGGCTCCGCTTACTTTGCGGCGGCTTCTGCCTTGCCGGCGTCCGACTTGGCGAACTTGCGGCGGAAGCGCTCGACGCGTCCTGCGGTGTCGACCAGCTTCTGCTTGCCGGTGAAGAATGGGTGGCAGGCGGAACAGATTTCAAGGACGATGTCGCCCTTGTTTGTGGAGCGGGTCTCAAAGTGATTTCCGCAGGCGCACTTGACGGTGATGTTCGTGTACTTCGGGTGAATTCCCTCTTTCGGCATGATGAAAGATATCCTTTGGCTGATTTTGGCTCGTCGGGTCGCGGATCGCTTGCGACGGTGCGGTCACGTCACATCGAAGGCCTGTCGCGATGCCGGGCACACTCCTAGTTTTGGAGTGGGCAAGCGCTTTCCTTATTTTAGCATTTCCGAGCCGAAGTAGGGCTTCCCGCACGTGCTCCCACTATGGTTTAGCCCTTATAGTGCATCGAGTCCGCGCTGGTAGCGGATTTCGTTGACGGTTACATCCCACAACGAGTCTGTCCGACGCATGCCGTCGGGCGCCCATCCATCGATTTGGTAAAAACGATCCGCGCGAACGTTACCCGCCATGACCCACAGATAGGCGTCTCGAAATCCGAATCCGAAAAGACGGGCACGAGCGGCCGTCACAAGGGCGATGCCGATACCTTGGCCCCACTGGTCGGGGTTCACGTAGAGCGCGCATAGCTCTCCATGATCCGGCAGATCCGGTTCGCGCGATGGTGCTGTGGTGGCAAATCCATAGATCAGCCCTTCTTCGGCGGCCACGATCGTATGCGGCTTTAGAGGGTCAAGGCTTGCGAAATCATACTTTTGCGCTCGATCTTCGGGGCGAAGTTGATCGAGGTAGTCATCCGGAAGGAGGGTTCGGTAGGCGGCTTGCCATGATCGGACGTGTACCCGGGCTACAGCGATTGCATCCTCAGGCTCGGCAGGGCGGAGTAGCATGTGTGTCCCAGTATGGCACCAGGTTCGAAGCGTACGGTTATAGACGACTCTGATCTAGTCAGGAGTTTTCCGTGTAAGTAGGGTGATTCGCACAGGGCTGCAGAGGGCTGGGTGCTGCGATACTAGAGTGACGAGCGATGGCTGAGATTTGTCCAATTTGCGAGGGTGCCGGGCTAAGGGTTGTGCAGCGGGATGGCAGGCAGTTTGCCCAGGACTGCGAGTGCAGGGTCGGGCAGCGGGCTACGCGGAGGCTGGAGCGGGCGCAGATTCCGCGGCGGTATGAGCACTGTTCGCTGGAGAGCTATGAGACGAACTTTCCTTCGTCGCATCGGTCGCAGGGAGCGGCGTTGATGCGGGCTCGGAAGTTTGTGGAGAGCTATCCGCTGGAGACGGATGGGACGGGATTGCTGCTGACCGGATCGATTGGCGTGGGTAAGACTCATCTGGCGGTGGGGATTCTGCAGGCGCTGGTTCAGGAGCGTGGGGCGACGGGGCTGTTCTATGACTATCGCGATCTGCTGAAACAGGTGCAGCACAGCTACAACAAACAGGTCGCGGCGACTGAGCTGGAGATTCTGGCTCCGGTGTTTGAGGCTGAGGTGCTGGTGCTCGATGAGCTTGGCGCGTCAAAGCCGACCGACTGGGTGTGGGATACGGTCGCGCATATCTTGAATACGCGCTATAACGACCGGCGCACCACGATCATCACGACGAACTATGCGAATGTCGGTCCGCTGGGTACGGAGTCCGGCATGCGCGCTGCTGTGCGGGAAGAGACGCTGGGCGATAGGATCGGCGAACGGATGCGATCGAGACTGCAGGAGATGTGCGTCGTGGTAGAGATGCAGGGAGAAGACTTCCGGCAGAAGGTGAAGCGCGCTAGCTTTGCGTGATCACGCTGTGCGCGGAGCCGTCAGTTAGACGACGGTGGCTAGAAAGATGATTCCGGCGGTCAGGGCAGCGATGCGATAAGCGTAATCCGCAGCTGTCGGCGGTGCCTTGGGTGCGGCGGCCGCGACATAGGGATTCGGAATGCTGATCGGAGTAACTGACTGCGGCGATTTTTCGCTCTGTGGGTTCATATCGGACGCCCCTTCCTTGAAGGAGTGTTATCTGGTTAACGCGATGATGCGCTGATTAGTTCTGTGGCCCAGTGAAAATCCTGCAAACTTTGCAAGGGGTTCTGTTGCAGGTTCCTCTATTGGATGCGTAAAGATGCGGGAAGTATCGGGATTTGAGGTATAAAATTTCGGCTTATGAGCGAACTTGGGCGGCAGGGAAACGACAAGAGAAGCGAACCGGTTTATGCGGAGCGTGAGGATGGCACGGCTGAGATCTTTGCGCCCAAGGAGACTGCTGCGGCGGGCAGGATGCCTGTAAGTAATTGGATTATTGCGGGGCTGGTGATTCTGGTGGCGGTGGTCGTGCTGGTGTTCGC
>DATDHL010000672.1:0-4206 GCA_036521575.1 Edaphobacter sp.
GGTCTGGGCGGGCAGCGGCATGTATCCCCACTCGGCCGCCGGTCTCGTGGCCTGCTACGTCGCCGCGATTCCGTTCTATGCCAACGACGTTATGTCGACCGCCATTACGGCAGGTGCGCTTTTCGGCCTTCCTGCCCTGGCTGCGAACATCGCCGAGAGTATCCGCGAGTCGCAGGACAAGCACCTTCCGCTGGCCTGACCCTCTAACCTTGTCGTTCCGTAGAGGCTGCGATTGAATGTCGCGGCCTCTTCGCTTTAAGGGGCGGCTTCGCCTTCGCTCTAGTGTGGGGATGGCTGGTACCCCCCTCCCCCCATACTTAAAGTCCTAAAGTATTCTAAACAAAGGATATAGGTCCGGACTTCGGTCCAGACCTTCGGTGCAATAAAGAGAGCCCGGTGGGGTGCCGGGCCTTCTTTTTGCTCTATTTTTAGTATAGGTGGTTCGGGGTAATTATTCGGCAAGGCTATATTGCTGATTACACAAGGCTTATAGTGATTATGAGCTTGACAAGGTTTTTAGGCCGCTGTCCTACCGGGTTGGCTGGAAGACAGGGGCCTACGGGAGAAGGTCCGAGTCCAAAAGCCCTTGTCTCGTGTTTTTTCGCGGGAAAGTCTGATGTGCCGTGGAAAGATTCTCTCAGGGCTAAAGCCCGTTGAATTTGAACCATTTACGGCGCGACTAAAGTCGCCGCGCCCTTTCAAAACAGAGCCTTTTTCCACAGCCTGTAAGTCGCGCCCTTTCAAAACAAAGATTCTTTTCTGCAGTGGTGAAGTCCCGCTCCTTCAAACAAAAAGGTACGCAAGAACACGAGGGGCTAAACGGAGGGCTCGTCTTCTTCGATAGGAAAGCGTGTACCGCGGCGGCGGTCGAAGAGCTTCCGGATGATCCAGAGAGCGATCAACCCGACAAGAACGCCGCCAATTCCCAGCACTAATTGCAGGTGCTGATGGATCTCCCGGGTGAAAACTTCAAGGATCGCCGGTCCATAGAGGATGGTAATGATCGCCCAGACCAGAAATCGCAGGAATTTGCCTACCAGAATCGCACTAAAGAACCATAGGACCTTCATTTCGAAGACTCCGGCGGCGAACTGGAACAACTTGACCGGCATGGGGGGCGGCATCATGGCAGGGATCATGATGGCGAGGAACTCCTGCTTTTCGAAGCGGTCGCGGAGTTGTTCGTAGCGTTTGCGGTTGATCCGCTTGAGCAGGAACAGCTCTCCACCGGCCCGGCCCAGATAGTAGGGCAAGAGGGCGCCGATGGCCGAGCCGACGGCCGCCATGAAGCAATACAGGATGAATCGGGCGTGATCGTGGGCCACGTAGTCGATCAGCAGGGCATCGATCGGCACCGGGATGGCGGCCGAGTCGATGATGGCAAGGGCGCCGATGCCCCATACGCCCAACGGCTTCAACAACGCCAGCATTCCGGCGTTCAACGCGCTCAATTTATGAAAAAAGCCAGAGGGAGAGATCTTCACAGGGTTCTGTCTATTTTACCTGTTGGACCGTTCCGTCAGGGGCCGCGGGGTGCGCGGTACGTCCGGCCAGAAGATCGAGCGCGTGGGGGAGTAGCGGCAGAATCGCCGCAAGCGAGCCCTGCGCCCCGGCGGGACTGCCTGGCAGGTTGACGATCAACGTGCTGCCGAGACTGCCGCAGACGGCCCGGCTGAGGGCAGCGAAGGGCGTGTGCTGGAGACCTTCGGCCCGCATGCGCTCGGCCAGGCCATCGATCAGACGCTCGCAGACCAGTCGGGTCGCCTCCGGGGTTACGTCCCGGGGAGCAAGTCCTGTGCCTCCCGTGGTCACGATCAGCTGCGCCGTTGCCGCATGAAGACGAAGCGCTGCGGCGATCTGATCGATCTCGTCGGGCAGGACCGCTGATACAAGCGTGGAGATGCCCGCGGATTCGAGCACTCCGACGACCGCTGGGCCGGACAGATCGACCTGCTCGCCCCGGAAACAGCGATCGCTGATGGTGAGTACGACGGCGCGGAGATCGGCAGGAAAACTGGGAGTCATCGTGACCAGTGTACGGGGTTGGCTGAATCCCCTGCCGGACAATCAGTTACCGAATTTGCCCCGAAAGATGAGAAAATAGTAAGTGACTACGCAGACCGGGCGGGGCTGAATATTGCGACCCGGAGGGGGTTTCTCTGTTGCCTTAAGCAACTTTCGCGTTCCGCAGCCGTCACAACCACATAGCTCATGCCTTCTCTCGAAACTCCGCCCAAGTCCGCGCCACCCAGCACACCCCTCAAGGTGCGTACCAACCGCTACGGGGTCCTCGAAGAGCATGAACTGATCCATCTGCTCGATGCGCTCGACGATGAGCGCTCACGTGCACGCTTCCGTGAGTCGGTCTATATCTCGATCATCATCTGGCTTGCGATTGGCTGGTTCGTTCTGTACGGCCCGCAGGTCATCTTCCATCAGCCTCGGCTTGTCAATCCGGCTGACGTGCTGAAGCAGCGCGATAAAGAGCTCACCTTCCTCGACATGCCGAATGACGTGAGTAAGCAGCTGCAGAAGAAGCCGACGAACGTCATCAGCGACAAGGACCGCACCCAGCAGGCCGTGAAGCCGACGCTGGACAAGAAGACGCTCGAACAGTTGCAGGCGATGCGTAAGGCCGGACCTCCCGACACTGCACCCGCTCCGCCCGCGCCCCAGCCGCAACAGGCAGCGCCTGCTCCGCCTGCGCCACAGCCGCAGCAGCCTCTGCCGCAGCATCCGCCGCAGCAGCAGGCTATGGTCGAAGCTCCGACGCCTACACGGCCTAATTTCAGCACGCCGAGCCAGACCGCCGGCGACGCTATTCGCCAGGCAGCGCAGCAGGCAGCGCAGAACCGCGGCCAGGGGGGTGACTATGGTGCCAACATTCCCGTCGCCCATCAGGGCCTCAATACCGGTGTCGACGTTCTCTCGGACACGATGGGCGTGGACTTCAATCCCTACCTGCGCAAGATTATCCGGGAGATCTACAACGCGTGGCTGCCCCTGATCCCCGAGGAGGCGCGGCCACCGCTGAACAAGCAGGGCGAGACGCTGATCCGCTTCACGATTCTGCCCGATGGGCGCATCGGCGCGATGAATATTGACGCGTCCACGCAGGATCAGGCGCTTGACCGGGCTGCATGGGGCTCGATTACGGGCGTTGGCCAGTTTCCTCCACTGCCCAGCCAATTCCATGGGCCGAATCTTGAGTTGCGGATCCACTACCTCGTAAATAAGCGGCCTGAGTAGGCGCGATGGCTGCGCCTAGTCCCACGCAGATGTCACCTGCCCGGCAACAGGAGCGTCGACGGCAGGTTCGCGGGCTTCTGCTGCTCGCATTGGGCGTCTTCGTGTTCAGTCTGCTTCGCGGAGGCGTGCACCGCATCTTTACCCCCGGCTGGTGGCGTCTGTGGTGAATGAGCCGGATCATCCTCTGATTGTTCTTGCGGGGCCTACGGCCAGTGGGAAGACTTCTCTTGCGATTCGTCTGGCGGAGGAGTTCGACGGGGAGATTGTGAGCTGCGACTCGGTTGCGGTCTATCGCGAGATGGAGATTGGAACGGCCAAGCCCTCGCAGGAAGAACGCGCACTGATACCGCACCACATGATCGATATTGCGTGGCCCGATGAGCCGTGTACTGCGGGCGACTACAGTCGACAGGCTCGCGAGGCGTTGGCTGGCATCACCGGGCGCGGGCGTCTCCCGATTGTGGCGGGAGGGACGGGACTTTATCTCCGCGCTCTGATCGATGGGCTTTTTCCCTCACCGCCTTCGCAGCCTGAGCGGCGTGAACGTCTGCGGGCGATTGCGAACAAACGCGGGGCGGCTTATCTGCATCGCATCCTCACGCGCCTGGACCGCTCGGCTGCCGAGGCGATTCATGCTAATGACGTTCCTAAGGTGATCCGCGCGGTTGAGGTCTCGCTGGCTGCTGACCAGCCGCTGACGAAGCAATGGGAGAAGGGTCGCGACAGGCTTACCGGCTATCGCATCCTGCGGCTTGGGCTGAATCCTCCGCGGCCGCGTTTGTACGAGCGAATCAATCAGCGCGCTGCGGCGATGTTCGACAGGGGACTGGTTGAAGAGACCGAGCGGCTGATTGAGCGATACGGGCAGGACTGTCGTCCTCTGACCTCGCTTGGCTATGCAGAGGCCTCCGCCGTGGTTCGCAATGAACTCAGCCGCGAGGAGGCTGTGGCACAGGC
>DATDHL010000673.1:0-2392 GCA_036521575.1 Edaphobacter sp.
GAGATCGTCGTCTGCTGCCCATCGTGGCTCAACAACAGGCTCACCATGCGGCCGGGAGGCGTCTCACGCAGCATCCGTCGCAACTGGTCAACCCCATCGACTACCTGGCCGTTCATCTGGAGGATCACATCATGGATTCGCAGCCCAGCTTTGCACGCAGGCCCATCGTGATCGACGTTAACGATCTCGACTCCACGTGGCTCTTTCAGCTTCAGCGCTGCTACCTGATCTTCGTTCACCTCGCGAAGGTCGACGCCCAGATATCCCTGTGGCCCGTGGCTCGACATCGCTCCACCGGCCCCGTGGCTATAGGCTGGATCCACAAACGCCACCGCGCTTCGCGAAAGCCCCAATACCGCCGTCAGAGCCAGTACGCCAAACGCAACGCCGTGTCTCATGGTCCTTACCCTCGTCTACACGTTTTTACTGAAGATCGCCCATGCCTTGCAGCACATTGTAGGAAGCGGTCCGGATATAAGCATTCTGATCCCGCGTCGAAGCCGTCCGCAAGACCTGCCGGACCGTCGAGTCCGTCCGCACCTGCGCCAGGATGGCAATCGCTTGCTTTCTCACCTCGGCATTGGGGTCTCGCGATAGCGATTCAGCAATCGCATCCCGCACTCGCGGATCCTGACCCACATAGCGCTGCAGACCCTCCAGAGCCGTCAGCCGGACTCCAGGATCTTCGTCCCACAGCATCGTTACCAGCAACTGGTTCCGGATGCTCTTTGGGTCGCCTCCACCCACGCACTCATGACCGGCCTTGCACTCGTTCGCCAGCAGCGAAACCGAATCGACCCGGACATCGCTGGCCGTCGTCGGAGTCATACCTATCATCAGCAGCTCACGAATCTTCGGGTCGTCCAGCAATCCCTCGCGCGTCTCCGGAATCACGCGGTTGTAGTTCACCTGCACCATCTCCGAATTCGGAGACTGTACGATCCCGGTAACATTCGCGATCGCTCCATCATTCGGATGGCTCACCGTAATCGTCTTCAGCTTATCCCGCTCGGCTTTATGCGTCTCGTACTGGTTGACGAGAGTTCCTGACAGGAAGCCAACACCCACCAGTAGCGTCGCCAGCGCCGGCGCGCTCTGCACGTGTCCTACCCATGTAAAGAAATTTGTCCGCAGCCGCTGAAAGAATCCACCCGGCGGAATCAGGTCCAGCGCATCGTCGAGTCGCATCCTCGCCTGCGCCAGCATATTGGGATCAGGCTCTGCAACCGGAAGCAGCGCCAGCCGCTCCTCTACTGCCTGCATTGCACTCAGCTCGTGGCGGCAATCGTCACAGATCGCCAGATGCTGCTCCAGAGCCCCCGTCAATTCATCCGGCAACTCACCGTAGTGCGCCAGGATGATGTTCTCTTGTGCCGTTTCACACTTCATTGCTCAATACCTCAACCAGCCTCAAAAAATTTCCTTCCGCCCGCTCAAGTCTCTTCTGGACTCTTCGCTGGGCCACTGCTTTCGCTACGCCTTCAAATCCGCCAGATTGGTCCTCAGCTTTCGCGTCGCCCGAAACAGCGTGTTCTTTGCTGTCTCCTCGGTCGTATTCAACATCTCGCCAATCGTGCGTAATTTCAGACCCTGGTAGTGCTTCAGCTCAAATACAGTTCGTTCGCGGGGCGTCAGCTTGTCCAACGCGTCCTTGATCTTTTCGCCCATCATCTTCCGGTCGAGCTCTCTCGCGGGATTCGCCATCGCGCGGTCGTCCGTGATGTTGGCCATCAAATCCATCTCATCGCCACTGGCATCCAGCACCGTTGCCGGATCTTCCCGCCGGCTCTTGCGGCGCCGTAGCTGGTCCAGGCAGAGATTCGTAACAATCCTGTACAGCCACGTATAGAAGCTGCACTCAAATCTGAAGTTCCCCAGGTGCCGGTAAGCCTTGATAAAGGCCTCCTGGTGAACATCC
Organism: Edaphobacter sp.; assembly: GCA_036521575.1. Classification (GTDB taxonomy): domain Bacteria; phylum Acidobacteriota; class Terriglobia; order Terriglobales; family Acidobacteriaceae; genus Edaphobacter. The sequence continues at coordinate 1,919 of DATDHL010000673.1, forward strand.
TGAGCGTCCTGCTCGTTGCCCAGCATATGCAGCGCCAGTCGCAGCACACTCTGGTCGTAGCGCCGAACCAGGGCATCGAAGGATGCCCGCTGCCCCTTTTGGGCCTCGCGGATCAGTTCATCGTCCTCGATCCGCTGTTGTGCCCGAGCCTCAAGCTGAGCCTGTGTCAGCTTGCTGTTCCTGGTGCCGGGTTGGGTAGCGACCTTTGCCATTGGCAAAGATTCTACCGCCAATCCAAATGGGCTGGTGCGCCGCCCACGGATACCCACTGATATGGACGGGGTTAACTCCCCGCCAGGGTTCATCCCAATCGCTTCAGCATGCATGCTCTGACTCCGGAAGTCAGGAAATCGATTCCACTCCGATAGACCCTCCCACCCCAAAAAGGTAAGCAAAGCGTCATCCTTTTGTAATCGCCATCGCGCTAGGTAAACTCACCCCATGCCCCACCGTCCTGCCACGCCCAGTCTTTTC
>DATDHL010000674.1:0-6952 GCA_036521575.1 Edaphobacter sp.
GCGGCGGTTCCGGCTCTCCTGCTGAACCTGATCGTCTCGGTCGTGCTGACGCCGGTCTTCCGCCTGATCAAGCTAGACAACGGGACCGACACGACAGACGCCTCCGCCTATATCGGATAAGCTTCCAACAAGCCACACAGCCCCGCAGTACTTCCGCGCATCCTAAGCCTAGATGAGGTACACGTGAAGATTACGAAGAAGGTGCGGACGAAATCCCTGGCCAAAGGCCTGGTAGCCGGTCTGATCGGCGGTCTCGTAGCCACAGCAGCGAAGAAGACAGTCGAGCGGATATACCCGCCACGAACACACGGCGAGCCTGATCCCTCCACCCTGCTGGCCGAAAGAGCCGCCAAACACAAGCTCTCCATCCGGCAACACCCCATCACCAAAGAGGCGATCCACTGGGGCTTCGGCGCAGCCACCGGAGCGGCCTACGGCGCAGCGGTCGAATACTTTCCCGCAGCATCAGGCAAGGATGGCGCAAACTTTGGCATGGCCCTCATGACGCTCACCCACGAAGGCGCTCTACCCGCGCTCGGTCTATCGCGACATACGTCCGAGCAGACTATTCGCGAGCGCACCAGCGAGATGACCTCGCACGTAATCTTTGGCGTCGTCACCGAAACCGTCCGTCGGGTCGTTCGTCGCGCGCTGCGATAGCGAAGCTAAGCCGAAGCACTCAGCCGGAAAGCCTCCGCAATCTCCATCCACCGTTCATTGACCCACAAGCGTTCGCCGCCCTCGTAACGTGCCGCGAACTCGCCAACGCGGGCGGCCTCATCGTCATCAATCTGTGAGGCGTAACCCAACATAAGCCGCCGCTTCCATGCGTCTCCCAAATCAGATCTCTGATTCAGAACCGGCTGTAGCTCCTCGCGCAACTGAGCCCCCGTCTCCTCACGCAGAACCTGCAGATCGGTAGCAGCGCTCGGATGCGTCGCCGCGTAAGGCAGATCTTCGTAAAACGCACTGGGCAGCTTCACAGTAAGCGGCAGAGCAGCTGCCCTCACGGTCAGATGATCGACATGCTCGCCCAATCCAAGCGGCAGCACCAGCGCATCGACCTCCCGAGCTCCAACCTGCTGATCGAGCGCCTTGCGTAGTTTGCCGATGGCAGGATCTTCAGGATTGACTCCCAGATCGCACACATCCTCTTGCGCGCAACGCAGCCGCAGCGGAGCATCCTTCAAATTGAGATCAACCATCTGCAGATTCGCCTTTGCCGCCTTAGGCAGCTCGTTAACCACCTGCTGCACAAAGCGCTCATCCTCCCGTCGCCGCATCGCCGAGACATACGAAAGCCGATCATTCTCATGTACAAACTCGGCATCCGAGTACGGCGCATAAAGGCTTCGGCTGAAGACGTTGAGAATCGTCACCCTATGCCCCGCAGCCAGCCAGTTGCCCATCGAGACAGCAAGCGAAAAAGCCGCATCGCCGCGGTGCGGTCCAAGAACAAGAATCTTCATGCTGCCGCCTCCGCGGTCATTTTACCGGGATATGGTCGCGAGTCTGCGGCCAGTTCGTCACCAGCGAGTCCACAACGACGTGACCCACACGATAGGCACTCTCAAGCGAAGGCATATACGCACTGTACTTCGTAACTTTGGTTTCGGCCAGGCTCTCCGCAGCCGTGATGCCCGTGCGCTGCTGGTCGAAGTTGCTGGCCGTTCGCAGAACAAGCACCCGGCTAATATCCACTTTATGCGCCCGCGCCAGCCAAGTCAGCGACTGCATCGTCCCCGTATCCTCCATCCCGCAGACCGCATACGTCCCCTTGCCATCGGTGTGGTACTTCACCCAATCGCGCGCCCACTGGTTCATCAATTTGCCATGCCAGAACGTGCTTGCAGAAAGATTGTCTCCACGCAGCACAAACGGCGGACGATGCGCCGCCTCGCCCTCAAACTGCATCCGTCGCTCCCTGATTGCGGGCGTGTCGGGAAGCTCCGTATTCTTTGTCAGGTCAAAGGCCCAGTTCACCAGCGCCGTATTCAAGCGGTAGACATTTCCATCGTCCCCAAACCGTGCCGTCCGAGGCTGCTCAAACGGCGTCGACTTGCCCAGCGGAACAAAACCCGTCGTCCAGTCCTTCGGAATCTCCCGAGCATCCAATTCATGCGCCAGGTCGCCATCGACGACATAGTCCGACCACACCGCCGAACCCAGCGACCCCATCTGCGGATCGATCCCCGCAATCCCCGCCACCAGAAAATAAGCATGGGTCAGATCGAACCGCGGATCGTTACCCAAAGCCATGATGGTCGCCGTAGCCCGAGCCGTACCCACCCCGGTCAACACGCCAAGTACGCCATCCTTGTTCATCCTGAGATCGTGATAGCCCTGCGGGAACGGCAGCACTGTATCCAGATGCTCCCGCTCAACCCAATACTGATACTCGCCGGGAACATCGCCCGTGTCCGCACCCACCTCGAACATATTGATAACAACGACCTTGACCTCAATAGGCTTTGCCTGCGCGAACGCACACGAACCCATTGCAAGCAGAAGAAGGGCAGAAAGAAGGCGCATACAGGATGTTACCGCACGGACTGCGTACACTGGACGAGCTCTCCATAATTGCCTTTGCCTTTGCTTTTCTTGTTTGTCATCCCCGAAGGGGATCTGCTTTTGTCTTTTCCTAAGCTGACGAAACCCAAGCCCGAGACCGGCAGCGATTGCATTTCCCTTTTGTCAAGTCATAAACCCGCGCATCTGTATGGAAGTAAATGGGATATGCATTGCCGAATAATTCCACCCGACCCGCTAAACTGAATATATAAGGGTCAAAACGATAACTTTCCCCCTGCCGAAGCCTTCAAAAAGTGTGGTCCGGACCTAAAAACAAAAGAATGAATACTTTAGAACCAAAGGTAGGGGTAGGGAGGGCTAGACATACAAGGCCCGCCTGCAAGGGAAAATCGAGACCACACCCCGGTCCAGACCCAAGGTGCATTAAAGGTATCGGTGGGGCCTTCGGACGAAGTCCAGACCTAATACGCTAAGAATGAATACTTTGCATCAAAAAGTACGGGGGAGGGGTGGTCGCGAACCCTTACCCGAGGAAGCAATTCCGCTATCTGACCCTGCCACCCTGGGGCAGCTCGGCATCAACCTCCAACCCGAAGCGCGATAGCTCGCGCTTCTGGAGGCGGTAGTCGATGAAGAAACCAATACCGATGGCCAACGGAATAAGCCCAGCGGCGGCTCCCGAAAGTATCTCGTGTTCCCCGATGATTGCGGTCAGCGCGAAGAAAAACAGTATCAGGCCCGCGCCCGTAGAGACCAGGACGATCCCGGCGCGGCGCGCATTGCCGAGGCTGCGGAGCGGATCTTTCGGAGCCTTCTTCTCGTCCTGACCGGAGCCCAGCAGCTGCTCGATGTCCGCAATGGACATGCCCCGTGCAAGCATAGCCATGCGCTGCTCTGCTTTGATGCGAACTGCATGAGCCTGTGACCAGATGCCCGCAACGATGCCAACAATGGCTACGACGAACGCTCCGATCGGTATGATCAATGGCGATCTAAATATATCCATAGTGTTTACCTCCCCTTCTGCCCGCGTTAGACCTCGGCATTGTTGCAAAGTTTCATTTCTGTGCCTGAAACTTTCGGCGAAGTATATTGTCTAACCTGGCTTGGATACTGATCTCACCTTCGAGCAGATCGTACGAGATCATCAAACGATGGTCTTTGGGACGCTGCTGCGGCTCACGGGCAGCCGCGAGCATCTCGACGATCTTGCGCAAGAGGTGTTTATCCGGCTGTATCGCGCACTACCAAGCTTTCGCGGAGAGTCGCTGCTGTCGACCTATCTCTACCGCATCACGGTGAACGTAGCGCAGAACGAGTGGAAGCGACGCCGCAGAGAGACGAGGTCTCTGGTCTCGATCTCCGACGAGACCTCAGGCTGGGAAGACAGGCTCGAGCATCCCAGCCGCAACGCCGCCGAGCAGATTGAAGAGCGAGAGTTTCAGCACGACGTAGAAGAGCAGTTACAGAAGTTGAGCCAGATAGAACGCACCGTAATCGTCCTTTACCATCAGGAAGAGCGCACGTACGAGCAGATATCGCTCTCGCTGGGCCTGCCGATCGGTACAGTAAGGACGCATCTGCACCGCGGCCGCAAGAAGATGAGACAGGCCCTGCAGGCCACGGAGAGGAGCCCAATATGCGCGACGAATGGATGAACGAACAGAACCTGCCGGACGCAGATGCTGAGATGGAACTGCGTCTGATTCGCGCGCTCGAGGCCAAGCCCGCGGTTGTTATCCCGGCTGACTTCGCAACCCGTGTCGCCAGCCAGCTTCCCGAGCGGAGACCGATCTCGCTGACGCCTACACATTATGGCCGAAAAGCGATGATGGTCTGCATGATCGTTCTAGGTGTCGCGCTGCTGCTCACCTTTGCGCTACACGGCGTAGCCGTTCCTCCGATGGTGCAGGTGACGGGCTGGATCCTTTACGCGCAGTTTCTTGGGCTCGTGGTGTGGTTTGGAATGCGAGGCGCGCTTCGGAAGCTGAGCTAAACGCCCTTCTTCTGCGGCTCCCAGATGAACTTGTGAATCTGTAGCGAGAGCCGAGCAGGTAGAGCATCGGCCAACATCCACTCAACCAGCTTGCGCGGATCAAGCGCCATATTATCGGCGGTACGCTGCGGGCTGGGAGTCTTCTGAAACGCAGGCGACAGCAAAATCTCGCCAGCTCTCTGCTCCAGTGAGTGCGTACGAATGAAGTCGCGGGCAAACTCGTAGTCCGCGCGGTCGCTGATTACGAACTTGACCTCGTCGCTTTTAGATAATGCGTCAAGATTCTCGATTCGAAAGCTGTTCGCAGCCGAGCCAGCACCAGGACACTTGACGTCTACGATCTTATGAACCGCCTTGGGAACATCTGCCAAAGGCCGTTCACCCGATGTCTCCATCATCAAGGTGTAGTTCTCAGCCAGCAATCGTTCCATCAGCGGCAGTAGCTCACGGGCCTGAAGCATCGGCTCACCGCCGGTAAACTCAACCAGCTTGCAGGGAGCAAGCGCCTCAACCTGCGCGACGATCTCGTCCTCTGAAAAAGGCTTACCACCCGTAAAGGTGTACTCGGAGTCGCACCACGCGCAGCGCAGATTGCACCCCGCGAGCCGCACGAAGATGCACGGCAGCCCAGCGAAGGATGATTCACCCTGAACCGATTTGTAAAGTTCGATGAGATACATGAAAGGTCCGCGCTACTCGTAGTAGCGGGCGAAGCTGGTGTCGGTCTCGTAGAGCGTGCAGTCCTTGATACGGACGCGCCCGGCGGTCATCTCCTCGAGCTGTTTTGCAGTCTCTTCGTAGAAGTAGCGCGCAAGATTCTCTGCGGACGGATTGACGACCGTGAACGGCTCCAGTTCGTTGATCATCTGGTGGTCGAGTCGGTCGACGACAGGACGCATCACCTGCTTCAGCAGCTTGAAGTCGAGCAGAAGCCCAGCCTCATCAAGCTCTTTGCCGATCAGCGTGACGAACACACGGTAGTTATGGCCGTGCGGATTCTCGCACTTGCCTCTGTAATTGCGCAGGTAGTGGCCGGAAGAAAAACCGGCTTCTACAGTTACTTCAAACATGACTCTGGAATTCCCTTTCAATTGCCGCGTCTGAAAATTAGATGGGATCTGGGAGTTCGCGGCTTCAGCTTTATCCGTACTTTGATTGTACCGTTTTATGCGCTCGTTTACCGCTTGCGCTTCGTCCGGCGCTCTTCTTCGGAGCGACGCTCGGCCTGCTCAAACAACGACGAAAGTATTCCCGCCAGCGCAACTAGCAGCGCGATAACGAAAAGCCCGAGTCCCATTGTCCGCCAGAGCGCTACGTCACCGGGCGAACCAGGCTGCTGAGCGATGTTTGTATAAGCAACGCCGCATGAGATCAGCGCGAAGAGGCCAAGCGTAGCAGCGAGAATGTAAAGATTGCGTCCCATAGTCCTGCTTATAGCTTCTCAGATTTGTCCGCCGCAAAAAACTGCTCGACGTCAGCAATATCCTGCGTCAGCCGATACGGCGGCAGACTCTCTAAGAAAATCCTTCCATAGCGTTGGCGCTGAATCCGTGGATCGAGCAGCATCAGCACGCCCCGATCATGCAGCGAACGAATCAGTCGCCCGAAGCCCTGCTTTAGCGTGATCACGGCGTTCGGAATCTGATAGTCGAAGAACGGCTTGCCGCCCATCGCCTCGATCGCCTCCATGCGCGCTTTTACCACTGGATCATTCGGCACGGCGAAAGGTAGCTTGTCGATGATTACGCAGCTCAGTTGTTCGCCTTGCACGTCCACTCCCTGCCAGAAACTGGAGGTCCCGAAAAGTACAGCATTCGGTGTATCACGGAACTGCTGAAGCAGCACATGTCTTGGAGCCGTACCGTGCAGCAGCAACGGATAAGGCAGCTCAGCCAGCATGCGTTCATACGTACCGCGCATCTGGCTGTAGCTTGTGAACAGGCAAAACGCGCGGCCTTGAGTGATCTCCAGCACTCTCCGGATGCGTTCCGCCGCTTTTACCGCAAAGTCTGGTTCGCGTGGATCGGGCATGTTAGGCGGCAGATACAGCAGCGCCTGCTTTTCGTAGTTGAAGTGTGAGGGAACGACTAATTCACGTGCTGTCGTCATCCCGAGTCGCTTGCGAATGTGCTCGAATCCTCCCGAAACCGTCAGTGTTGCCGAGGTAAGGATCACGCTACCGTAGCTATCGAACAATGAGGTCGAAAGCAGCTCCGATACATCGATCGGAGTCGCTTGTAGATGCGTGTGGAAGGCCGGTTGACCGTGCCCCCGGGCCAGATTGCGAACGCCCCCGGCAGCTCGTCGCTCAATCCAGAAGACGGTATTGCGATCGCTCGATTCCAGCAGAAACGCCAGGTGAGCGCGAATATCCGCTGCCCGCTTGCGAAGGCCAGTGGACTCTTCGACATTCTTCACTCGTTC
>DATDHL010000675.1:0-6083 GCA_036521575.1 Edaphobacter sp.
GGGAGGGGTATCCGAAGTTCTTAAAACCGATTTCCCCAAAACGAACAGCCACGATTTTTCAAGGATTTGTTGCAAATCCCCAGAAAAAAAGGAGTATTCTGATAACATCCCGTTCTGGGACTGTTTGGAGGTGTATTTTTCTTGGCAGAGGTTCGAGTACAAGAAGGCGAACCACTTGAGAATGCCCTGCGACGCTTTAAGCGTAAGGTGCAGACCGAAGACATTATCAAGGAAGTTAAGCGCCACTCTTTTTATCTGAAGCCAGGCGAGAAGAAGCGTGTAAAAGAAGCGCTCGCTCGCAAGCGTAATCGCAAGAAGGTCCGCAAGGAACAGGACTAGTTCCGTTCCTTGAAACACGGCTGGCCGTCTCCCCCTACTTAGGTCGGAGGCGGCCACCAAAACTCGCCGACGATAGACTCCCGCTATCGATCGGCCTCTGCAGGGACAGACCTGACGATCGGACCTGTCCACCGGACAAACCAAACATTTTCTCCGCGACTTCGCGGCCCCGGGCCACAGAACCGAGTAAGGAAAGACCATCGAGGCTGAGCACCTGGAGACTTCCAGCACGGCGTGAATCTCAGGTAGCCATCCTTTCCGCACCACGGGAGAAGCGGCTATGGAATTTGTGGATCGACTATTAATCTGCACTGACTGCGGTGGAGAATTCATCTTCACCGCTGGCGAACAACTCTTCTTCTTCGATAAACAGTTCAAAAACGACCCGAAGCGCTGCAAGCCCTGCAAGTCCAAGCGCTCCGCTGTTGCGCTGCGCCCAGGCTCAGGGCCGGCTGCTGCTGGTCTATCGCGCACCGAAACCCGGACCGAATGCTCCGAGTGCGGCGTCCAGACTACCGTCCCCTTCAAGCCCACTCAGGGACGCCCGGTACTCTGCCGCCAGTGCTTCCAAACCAAACAACGGGCCGCAGTTCCAGCAACCGCCACGACGGCCGCCACGGCAGAGCTGATGGCCGCAGCTGCCAGCACGGATATCGGCACAGTGAGCCAGAAGCTGCTCGCCGCCGCCGCGCGGGCCCCGCAAGCATAAGCACGCCAGCGGTGTCCCCACACATTACGATGTGTGAGGGACAGGTATGGCCATAGTTGGATCAGACACAGAAAAGCCCTGCCGAAGCAGGGCTTTTCTGCTGGTACAGGGGAACACTTATGCGTTGACAGTTGGGTCGACGTTCACAAAGCGGCCGTGCTGTCCACGATCCTGGAAACGGACGATGCCATCGATCTTGGCGAAGAGGGTGTCATCCTTGCCCCGACCGACGTTTGCGCCGGGCTTGAGCGGGGTGCCACGCTGACGGACGATGATGCCGCCGCCGAGGATGGTCTGGCCGCCGAATACCTTGACTCCGAGCCGCTGTGCGTTTGAGTCGCGGCCGTTTTTAGAAGAACCTAAACCTTTTTTATGTGCCATTCGATTGCCTCTTTCGCGCCGCCCTCAGGCTGTAGCGCTATGAAAATAAAGTCTTAAGCCTTGAAGCTCTTGCCGTTGACCAGGATCTCGTTGATCTTGACTTCGACGAAATTCTGGCGGTGGCCCTGCATCTTCTTGTACTGCTTCTTGCGCTTCAGCTTGAAGACGAGGATCTTTTCGCCGCGGCCTTCACCGAGGACTGTGCCAGTCACCTTGGCGCCGGTGAGGTCGGACTCGAACTTGCCCTCTTCTGCGCTGACGGCGAGGACATCGGAGAACTCGACTGCGCCGTTCTGCTGGGCAGTGGTCTCAATCTTCAACTTTTCGCCTGGGGAGACCAGGTACTGTTTGCCGCCGGTGCGGATGACTGCGTACATAACGAAAAACCTCAAGCGTTGCGCTGAGCGCTGACCGCTTCCTTCATGAATTGTGCTGCAAGGGGCGCATACTGGAGCACTGCGTCAGATCAACTGGGCTGAACCGAAGCTGGCTTCCACCTGTCGTCCCTGACGTTGAGACAAACGGGCTGCAGCGCCAAACTTAATGAGTGTACCTTTTTCGGCCTTGTGGGTCAACGATTCCCCTTTCCCCTGGGGAGATCGATTTGTAAGTCTTCTGTTTGTAGTTAGATAGGAAATCGGGTCTTGTTTGCTGCTTTTTTGTTCTCGTCCAGTTGTTCGATAACAAAGGTGCGGTTTCAACGGTGGCCTGGAGGGTGGGGAGGATTTGGTCTGTGGGGGTGTTGGTCTCCGGTTGTTGTGGTGCTTGGGAAGAAACCCACATCTCAGAATCGAGATGTGGGGCACCCGGATTCGTGCCCGCATCCGTACCAGGATTCGGCGACTGCCCAACCTTCGCGCGATCAGGCGCGCTCAGGATGGGGCACCCGGGTTCTCCTTTGGCGTTGTCCAGGGCGAATTGGTCGAGGAGTTGACGCATGATGCTTCGGGGGCGGCCTGAGGCGGTGTCTTCGTCGTACTCGGCTGGTGGGGCGAGGAGGCCGAGGTCGGGGTGGGTGGTGATCTCTTCGACTTGGGGTGGTTGGGTTTGCTTGGGGTTTTGGCGGGGTAGGTTGGAGCTGGCGATCTGGAGGCCGTAGAGGAGCAGTCCTGCTCGTTTGGAGTCGATCTGGTTGTGGGCGATGCGGAGGAGGATGTGGCCGATGGCGAGCTGGATGGCGGCACGGTCTTCGGGCAGGGGGAGGTCGAAGGCGTAGCGGTCGTCGGAGTTTTGGCGGAGGCGCGGGTCGGGCGCGGGGCGGCGGGCGGTGTGGTGGTAGTAGCAGAAGTCTTCGTGGCGTAAGGATGGGCTGCCGCAGCGGCGGCCTTCGGTGAAGATGTGGCGGCATTGGTAGCGCTTGGTCTCGGACATGGTGGCACTCCCCCCTGGGTACTTAGAGTCTCAAAGTCTTCGAAATAATGGACATAGGTCCGGACTTCCGGTTGTCGGTTGTTGGTTAAATGCGAAGAGCCCCGGCTGCGCCGAGGCTCTCTTTTTTGTCTCTAGTTCTATTATAGCGGGCTGATTGTAATTAATAGGCGGTGGGGATGTGCTTTGATTGCAATGAGTTATGGTGGTTTTGGGCTTGACAGGTTTTTGGGGTGTGGGGGTTATGGGTGGCCCACTGGCGGTTGGGGCTCTGCGGACGAAAATACAGGGATTCTTCGCTCCACTCAGAATGACGAGCAAAAACAGACAACTGCAACGGCAACAACAGCGACGGCAAAATTTAGACGTAATAAGTTATTTATCATCAGCTACTTATCAAGATGGATTCATGAACTTTGTCTTTTAGCTATTTCTCAATCGGGGTTGCAATAGAGGGTACCCAGGTCGGCTCTGTTTAAAGCCAGCCGCAACCTCCGTATGATAGAAACAGACCGGCACAGACGACCGTGCCGAAGGAGCAAAGTTGAGCACCCTGACCATCTCTGAACCTCTACCCACTGGCCCAGGAAAGTTTGAAGCAACCGCCTTTACCGCAAATACCCTTGCCTCACCCGCAAACCTCGCCGCTATTCTCGACCACACCTTATCGAAACCGGATGCGACCCGCGCTCAGGTTCTCCAGCTCTGCCACGAGGCCGCCGAGTACCGCTTCGCCTGCGCTATGGTCAATCCCATCTGGGTTTCCCTCGCCGCTTCAACCCTTCAGGGTACCGGCGTCCCGGTAGGCGCGTTCATCGGCTTCCCCCTGGGGGCCACCCTCTCGGCCTCAAAGCGCGACGAGACCATCCGCGTCCTCAAACATGGCGCGCACGACATCGATATGGTCATGAATATTGGCCTTCTGAAATCGGGGGAGCCCAGCGACTATGAGACTGTCCGACAGGACATCCGCGGAGTCGTCGAGCTTGCCCACGCCTCCGGGGCGATCGTCAAAGTCATCCTGGAGACCTGCCTCCTGACCTTCGAAGAGAAGCTCCGCGCGTCCGAGCTTGCTCTCAGTGCCGGAGCGGACTTCCTCAAGACCAGCACCGGCTTCTCCACCGGCGGAGCCACCGCCGACGACATCTCCCTGCTGCGGGGAGTGGCCGGAAGCCGCGCTGGAGTGAAGGCGTCGGGCGGCATCCGTTCCCTTGCCGACGCAACGACTATGCTCCGCGCCGGAGCTTCGCGCATCGGAAGCAGTGCCAGCATCAAGATCGTCTCTGAACTCAAGGGTCAGGATGCTGCCTGATCGAACTTGCATCCGCTTATTGACAAGGAGTCTGCGGTAAGCAAAAGTCGATGCTAAACCACTGAGGCTGTGAGAGCTGCCCTCACAACCCTGACAGTAGTATCATCGGCTCTTCGAATGTCCATGGCTCATAAACCACGCCGCGCAGAACCGCCTGCCGCGCCAACGCCGGAAGTATCTCCCGATCACCACTTCGAAGGAGACTACCGCCCACGCACGCCCGAGGCCGCGCAGCCAGCCAATGTTCGCGTCGAGCCGCTCCAGGTAGACTTCCTGCACTCGCTCGCCGACGCGCTCAACACCACCCTGGATCTCAACACCTTGATGCATCGGGTGGCAGACCTGGTTCGCGCTGTGATTGACTACCGGATCTTCGCGATTTTGCTGATCAACGACCGGACCCAGGAACTCTGGATGCGCTTCCAGATCGGGCATACGCCGGAGATCGAGCGTACCCGCCTCAAGGTCGGCCGGGGCATCGTGGGGCAGGCAGCCCTGCAGCGCCGCTCATTGCTGGTCGAGGACGTTTCGAAAGACGAGAATTACATTGCCGCGAACCCCAATGTCCGCTCTGAGCTGGCTGTTCCGCTGATCGTAAAGAACAAGGTCATCGGGGTGCTTGACATCGAATCGGAGACATCCGGCTTCTTCACTCCCGAGCATCAGCGCTTGCTCGAGGTGGTCGCTTCGCGCATGGCCATCGCGGTCGAGAACGCCCGGCTGTACACCCGGGTCTCCCGGCAGGCACAGACGCTGACAGTGCTGAACGAGATCTCCCGGGAGCTGACCAGTATTCTTGACCTTGACGACCTGCTTGAGCGCGTCGGGCATCTGCTGAAACGCGTCATCGACTTTCAGATGTTTACGATCCTGCTCTGGAATGATCGGACGCAGCAGTTTGAACACCGCTTCTCTACCCGGTATGGTGAGCGGGTTACGCGGGAACGCATGGTCCCCCTTGGGAAGGGCATCATTGGCAGCGCGGCCGAGCAGCGTGAGCCGATCCTGGCACCGGACGTGCGCAAGGATTCGCGGTATGTACTCGAGAATCCCGAGACCCGCTCCGAACTTGCCGTGCCGCTTATCTACAAGGGGCAGGTGATCGGTGTTCTCGACCTCGAACATACGCGGGTGAATTACTACAACGAAGACCATCTGCGCACCCTGACCACCCTGGGGGCGCAGATCGCTATCTCCATTGCGAATGCGCGACTCTACCAACGCATCCATGAGGAAGAGCAGCGCATGGAACGGGACCTGGAGATGGCGCGGAAGGTTCAGCTGCGGCTGTTGCCTTCGCGGCCTCCCAAGCTTGAACGAGCGGAGCTCGCCTCGAAGTTTCTCGCCGCGCGGTCGATTGGCGGGGACTTATATGACTTTCTTGACTACGGTCCGGGGCGTACGGCTATTGCGGTAGGGGACGTCAGCGGTAAGGCCGCTCCAGCCGCCCTGTACGCAGCGCTGGTCAGCGGCATTCTGCGCTCGCTGGCACCGCAGCATCTCTCGCCGGCTGCGCTGCTGGCCGCTCTGAACGACCAGCTTCAGGAACGCAAGCTCGACGCGCAGTACGTGACGATGCTGATTGCCGTATGGGATGACTCGAACCAGACTTTGCAGATCGCGAATGCTGGCTCGGTCCAGCCGCTCTTTGTCTCCATGAGGGGCTCGGGGCCAGAGGTCAAGACCATTCAGGCTGAAGGCTTCCCGCTTGGACTGTTTCCGAACGCGGAGTACGAAGAGTTCACGTTATCGACTCGTCCGGGGGACTTCATCGTCTTCTTCTCCGACGGCATCGTCGACGCGGTCAATGCCACGGGGGAGATGTTCGGTGATACTCGGCTCAACGCTGTGCTGCAGGGGCAGTCGCATGCTACGGCTGCGGCTACGGTGGAAGCCATCCTGAATGCCGTAACTGACTTCCAGTCGGGTGTGGACCACTTCGACGATGAGACGGTTGTGGTTCTTCGTGTGCTC
>DATDHL010000676.1:0-2303 GCA_036521575.1 Edaphobacter sp.
CAAGCCCAGCCATGATGTACTAATCATGGAGTCGAAATGCCCTTCCCGATCAAAATCTGCGCCATCTGTTCCGAAGAATTTGAGCTGAAGCCCGACAAGCCCGGATTCGCCAACCGCTGCCCCGAATGCAGCCAACCCGAAGAATCCGAATCCACAACTCAGGGCCGCATGACCGCCGAGGAACGCCAGACCACGAAGGAAGCCAACGAGGCGAGACGCCAGGCGATGCGCAACCTCCTCTACCGCAAAGACAGCTAGGACTAAACCAGCGAAGTCCCCGCAATCTCCTCCAGCACCTTCAGCGGAGACGTCTCCGGAGTCACCAGAGCCTCAGGCTTCACCAGCAGCGTCTGCTCCAGCGCATACTGTCCCGCCAGCACCGCATGCGGAACCGTATCCGTATAAACCATCCAGCTAGACCCCGCCGGAAACTGCCACGGATACTTCGCACACTCTGCCTGAAACCGCCCATTCTCCTTCAGGAAGTTATGGAACCGCATCATGAAGTCGTCATAAGGCGACCGCTTGATCGCCGGCACCACAGCCCCCAATCCCACCGCCCGTCCCAGCCCCTTACCCACCCGACTCAACCCACTATCAGGCGAAGGAGCGATCTCCGCAGGCGCAAACTGCCTCACGATCGTCGCAAAGGGATCCCCCACCACCCAATCCCTAGTGCGGCTAGGATGAATATTGTTGAAGAAGCGCAAAATCCTCGCGCCATGCGTCGGCCGCGTAGGAAACGCATCCGTATGGAGAAGATCGTTCCGCTTCCGCAAAGGCAGATCGCGTCCCTCTTCCTCTTGCGGACGAAAGCTCGCATAATCCAGCTCCCACTTCTCCTGATACGGCGACAAAAAGCCCGTGAGAAAAGTGACAACGCTCTTCGAATACTCCCGCATAATCGACTGCAACCGCGCCACAGCCGCAGCATCGGCGGTCTTCGTATCCACACCGCTCAACTTATCGATGTTCGGTTTATAGGCAATATTCTTGTGCAACGAACTATCCACCTGTTGCTGCCCCAACAGGAACGCCATATCCCCTGGCGGAATCGGAACCGGCGTCTCCGGAAAGTAAAGAATCTCACCGGCTTCCAGTTGCCCGCACCAGGTCCGCGCCTGAGCATCAGACACCGCCCCACCCAGAGACTCCCGTGAAATTGTCACCAAACCCATGGCTTATATCTCCCATCAATCATGCGCCCTAACCACACAAACAGAAGAGTCTTATCGTACATCTTCCTGGTTCATTCACGATGCCAGCGTTGGTCGTGAGCCGTGCCATCAATCTCGCGGAACGTCGATTGCAACCACGGCCAGCCTATGCTGCATCAACTCTATGAATCCACACTGGCCGCGTCCGTCGAGAAGATTACAACTTGCTGCCGTCTAATTGAAAATAGAAGAAGCATTCGCCGAAAGGGAGTTCACGCATTTTGCATAGAGTCCGACTGAGCACACAATGGCTGCTTCTCATCCTGAGCCTCATCGGCCGCTCCGCTCTGCTGGCGGTCACCACTGCGCAAAACCCGAAACCTGCGATCGTCGCCTACGTATTCCAACAAAACAATCTCATTCAACCCGGCCAGATCGCCGCACAAAAGCTGACGCGCATCAACTATGCCTTCGCCAACCTGCAAGGCGGTCGCATCGTCAACGGCTTCATCCACGACGATCAGAACCTCGCCTCGCTCATTGCCCTGAAGCAGGAAAATCCTTCCCTTACCGTGCTCGTCTCCGTCGGAGGATGGCTATGGTCCGGCAACTTCTCCGACATGGCCCTCACCAAAAAGAGCCGCGCGCTCTTCATCGACAGCGTCGTCAAGTTCGTCGATCGCCATAACCTCGATGGCCTCGACATCGACTGGGAGTACCCCGGCCAGGTCGGCGCCGGAAATCACTTCCGTCCCGTCGACAAACAGAACTACACGCTCCTCCTCAAGCAGCTTCGCACTCGCTTCAACCAACAGCAAAGAAGCTTCACCGGCGACTCTACATTACAGTCGCAACCGGCGCCTCTTCCTCTTTTCTCGCGCACACCGAAATGGGCAAGGTGCAAAAGTACGTCGATACCATCAACCTGATGGCCTATGACTACTACGAACCCGCCGACGATGCACTCGCCGGACACCACGCACCTCTCTTCACCAATCCAGACGATCCCAAAAAAGTCTCAGGCGACCGGTCTATCCGCGAGTATGAAAAAGCTGGCGTTCCCGCCGCAAAAATCGTCCTCGGCGTTCCCTTTTACGGACACGTATGGGGCCAAGTGCAGGACACGAATCATGGCCTGTTTCAGCC
>DATDHL010000677.1:0-2020 GCA_036521575.1 Edaphobacter sp.
CAAAACCCCCACCCTCGTCGTAGTAGGCGACCGCGACGGCGAATGCCCCGCCCCGCAGAGCTTCGAGTTCTGGCACGCCCTCCGAGCCGAAGGCGTCAAGACACAGCTCGTCATCTACCCCAACGAAGGCCACGGCTTCCGCGACCCCGAACACCGCCGCGACGTTCTCGAGCGCGCCCTCAACTGGTTCGAGACCGAGATGCCCGCGACCTCATCAACGCAAACCGCGAGCAAATAGCCACCACTCAACCTAACGCGCCGCAGTCCCACGTACCTTCAAAATAATCCTCCGGTACGAGGTCAGCTGCGGCGCACCATTATCGGTCACTGCGACGATGATGTGCGCCGTTCCCATGCCCCCGCAGCGCCCAATCGGCAGCCACTTCGCGCGACAGGCAGCCGTCGGTGTAATCACCGCCTTCGCCGTGTCGGCTCCTTCAATCTTCACCTCAGCAAGCTCCCCATCCGCCAGCCCTGCTTCCCCATAATGAAACCACTCGTAATGCAGTGGCTGTCCATCCGGATCGCGACTCCCGCCAGCATCCAGAACCAAGCTCTGCCCCACCACAGCATCCATCACAATCGGCTCTGTCCCGGCCTTCCCATTCACCACCACAACAGGATTATGATTCGCGCTCTTGTAGTCCTTGATCGTCCAATCCATCCGTGCTGCAAAATCATTCTGAAACGCCTCGCGCCATCGCCAGATCGTCGCCTGGTCCGACACGCGTTTCCTCCCATCCACCCCCATAACCGTATCCTGCGACGTCACCCGCCCAAACATATCGCCGCCCTGCGTCCATATCGGATGCGTCTCGCCATACGGCTGCCTGTACACATAGCGCCCGCCCCAACCGCCCCAATCCGGCCTGCGATAAGCATTCAGCCCATTGTCGATCAGCCCCAGAAACGACGGCGTATCTCCCTCCATGATGAAAGCGAATCGCGGATAGACCTTCCCCAGCGGCCCCTTGCTCCGAATATTCGCGTCCAGCCACTCATTCGTCACCGTCGTCATACTTGCGCCCTCGCCATTGCGGTAATACGCATCACCGCTGATGCCGGTCCACGTCGCATAAAAATACTCTCCACCCGTCGGCGTCGAAGGCTGAACAATATAAAACAAATCCGGAAACTCCCTGCGAATCCACGGCCCCGCATCATCCTGGTCTGAGATCGAATAGACCCTCAGCTTCGCAATAAACTTCCTCAGCTCCTCAGCAGACCGGCTAGCCCGAACCCGCAGCAGAGCCTCCGCCAGCGTGTTCGCACCGCCCCACACGCTGATCCACAACGGTCGCGCATCATCGCGATCCGCCGCACGAACAATCGCATCCGCACCAGCCGAATCTTTATCAGCACCAGTAGCCGCCATCCCGTATGCAGGCTGACCGGTAAATACCTTGCCATCCAGATCCTCGGCCGTCGGCCATCCCGGCGCATGCAGCAGCAGATTCTGCCGCACCTGCCCGTACACCCCAATCACCCGGTGCATCGTCTCAGGATGCGTAATCGTCTTCTGCCAGGTAGACGTCGCAGCAATCAAACCTTCAATATCCAGCTCATTCGAATACAGCAGCAGCCGGATCAGCGACATCTGATCATCCGGCTCATTCCCAATATCGCTGATGACAATAACCCGCGGATGCCCACTGAACTCATCGACATGCGTCTGAGGAATCGCCTGGCCCAAAAGACTGCTTCCGAACCCTAGCGCAGATGCAGCCAAAACGGTGCATATCTTCCCCACACCACCCAAACCATCGAATTTCATCGGATCATTATGGCACCCATCCAAAATCCGGCCCCCCAAATCCCCTTACCACGGGCAGCCCCCGGCAACTCTCGCGGCCCTCACATTTGCTTACACTGCTCACAGCCTTTTACACTGGAGCCTCGGGAATTCAGCGTTTGCGGTAACACCGTTCAACTCAGCGATTCCGGTTGGACGGGGAGGTTCAATGCGTCGGTTTGTCACTCTAGCGGTACTGCTTCTTTTTTCGATTCCTTTCGGTATCTC
>DATDHL010000678.1:0-1862 GCA_036521575.1 Edaphobacter sp.
AATCTGCATACGGTTTGCGAGAGCGCGCATTGTCCGAATATTGGGGAGTGCTGGAACCAGAAGGCCGCGACGTTCATGATGCTGGGGAATCTTTGCACGCGGCGGTGCGGGTTCTGTGCCGTGCCTAAGGGGAAGCCGGAGCCGATTGATTTCGATGAGCCGCGGCGGGTGGCTTATGCGGTGGCGCAGCTTGGTTTGGCGCATGCCGTGATTACGAGCGTGAATCGCGATGACGATAATGTGGGCGCGGCTCGGGCGTTTGTGAGCGTGATTGAGGAGATTCGGCTGCAGGCTCCGGGATGCCGGGTGGAGGTGTTGACTCCGGATTTTCAGGGGGTGGAGGAGGCTCTGCGGATGGTGGTGGCGGCTCGGCCGGAGATTCTGAACCACAATATCGAGACGGTGCCGAGGCTGTATCGCGTGGCGAAGTCGGGTGGACGGTATGAGCGGTCACTGGGGTTTTTGCAGAAGGCTAAGGCGATTGCGGCGGAGATGTTCTCGGACCGTGATGGCGATCAGATTGTGACGAAGACGGGCATCATTGTGGGGATGGGCGAGGAGATGCACGAGCTGCTTGCGGTGTTTCGCGACCTGGCGGACCGGCGTGTGGATATTTTGACGATTGGGCAGTATCTGCGGCCTTCACGGGATCATCTGCCGATGGCTCGGTATTACACGCCGGATGAGTTTGCGTTTTTGAAGCATGAGGCTCTGGGGATGGGGTTCAAGCATGTGGAGAGTGGGCCGCTGGTGCGGAGTAGCTATCATGCGCAGGAGCAGGCGGAGAGCACGGGGTTGGCTTAGAAGTGGCTGTATATGATGGATATCCCTTGATGCCGAAGGAAGAGTCGCGCGAGGTGCGGCGTGCGATTCGGCGGGCGTTTGTTGAGGTGTGGGATCCGATTCGAGTGATGGAAGATCCCGAATGGCCTCGGGATGAGTACGACGCTTACATCGGTCGTGTCTTTGAGCTTCTTGTGACAGGCGGAAGCGATCGAGAGATCATCGAATATCTTCTGTTGGCAGAAGAAGGCATGGGTATGGATGGGAGCAGAGCGAATCTGCAAACTGTAACTGCCGCACTCGGGTTGATTCCTATTCCTCGCGTGAGTGACCAGCAGCGACCCCAATAATAGGGAAATTTACCCCGAAAAAGGTATGGAGTGAGGCGCTTCGGGCGAAATAAGGGATTCTTCCCCTTCGACTTCGCTCAGGGCCAGAATGACGGACTTTGAAAGCTCGGGTTGTGTGCCTGGGCGGGCACGGTTCTGCCGGGTGAATTAGAATTTGCCTTGGCGCATCGGCGCAGTGAGGACATGTTTATGGCATCAGCGATGGCGAATATGGAAGCGTTGAAGAGTGCCCACCGGGAGTTGAAGGCACGGATGGAGAGATCGGTGGAGGACTTCAGGGCGCATCTGCTGAGCACTCGGACGGGTCGGGCGAATGTGCATATGCTCGACCACGTGAAGGTGGATTACTACGGGACCGACACACCGGTGGCGCAGATGGGTCAGATCAGCACGCCGGAGCCTACGCTGATCCTGGTGTCGCCGTATGACGCGGGGATGGTGTCGGCGATTGAGAAGGCGATTCGGACGTCGGGGACGGGACTGAATCCGATGACGGATGGGAAGGTGATCCGGGTGCCGGTGCCTCCGATGACGGAGGAGCGGCGCAAGGAGGTGGTCAAACAGCTGAATAAGACGCTGGAGGACCATAAGACGGCGATCCGGAATATCCGGCGGGATGGGAATGAGCAGATCAAGAAGGCGGCTAAGGATAAGCTGATCTCTGCCGATGACGAGAAGCGGGCGAATGAAGAGGTTCAGCAGCTGACGGATGCGGAGATCAAGCGGGTG
>DATDHL010000679.1:0-2030 GCA_036521575.1 Edaphobacter sp.
TTCTCTCCCGTCGTGCTGCAAGTTACCGACCCAGCCGCTCACCCCATTGCGGGCGCAACAGTCGAGATCCATCAGACCCTCACCGCATGGCAACCCCCATGCTCCGACAGCGGTCGCTGCCCCATCGCTCCCGTCTACTCCAGCGTCACCACCACCGCAATTTCCGACACAAACGGAATGCTCACGATTACGCCGCTTGCACTCCCTGGAGTTGCCACCACCACCAATATCGCGGCCGCCGCTGGCACTCAGGGCTTCATCTCTCTCACCCTTCAGAAGCAACCCTGAAGTAGTTACCGCACAATCCGATACCAGAACCCCCTCTTCGGCATCAAAAGTATGAATAGATAAAGCCGAAGGAGCCTGAGCCATGATGGCAGGCAATAACATACGTAAGCGGATTGTCGTAGTGGGTGGCGGTTTTGGTGGGATTAACGCCGCCATGGAGCTTGCGAAGCTGTCCGTCGATATCACCCTTGTCGACCGCAAGAACTACCACACCTTCCAGCCTCTTCTCTACCAGGTCGCGCTCGCCGTTCTCTCTCCCGCCGAGATCGCCCAGCCCATCCGCTCCATCCTCCGCGATCATCAGAACGTCGAGGTCCTGATGGACGAGGTCGTCGGATTCGACCTTCCCCGCCACCGCGTTCTCCTCAAGACCGGCTCACAACTCGAGTATGACTATCTGATTCTGGCGACAGGCTCTACGCACTCTTACTTCGGCAAAGAAGAATGGGCAAAACTAGCTCCGGGCCTCAAGACCGTCGAAGACGCCACCGAGATGCGCCGGCGTGTTCTGCTCGCCTTCGAGCTAGCCGAGCGCCAGATGCAGGAGGCCGGCACTCACCCTCCGCTAAACTTCGTCATCATCGGTGGCGGTCCCACAGGCGTGGAACTCGCGGGAGCCATCAGCGATATCGCCAAGCTTTATATGGCGAAGGACTTCCGCCACATCGATCCCGCCGCTGCGCAGGTTCAGATCCTCGAAGGCTCTCCCAACATCCTCGCAGCCTATCCGCCCGATCTGCAGACCAAGGCGCGCGAGCAGCTCAACGCACTCCGCGTCCAGGTCCGCACTGGAGCGCACGTCACTGACGTTCAGCCCGGTTACGTCATGGTTGACGACGAGCGCATCGAATCGGCCGTCACGCTCTGGGCTGCAGGCGTGCAGGCATCGCCCCTCGGCAAGCTGCTCGGAGTCCCCACCGACCGCCGCGGCTGCGTCCTCGTCGACCAGTTTCTGAACCCCCCGGGCCACCCGGAAATCTTCGTCTGCGGCGATCTCGCCCACGTCGAAGAGAACGGTCGCGTGATCCCGGGCGTTGCTCAGCCTGCTATGCAGATGGGAGTCTATGCAGCCCGCCGCATCGGCCGTCTCGTCGCGCGTGACTTCGGCAGCGACGGCACCGGCCTCAATCAGCCCTTCCATTACTTCGACAAAGGAGATATGGCCACCATCGGACGCAAAGCCGCCGTCGCTAACATCAAATGGCCCTTCCGCGGCCACTGGAGCGGCTTCCCAGCGTGGATGACCTGGCTGGTCGTCCACATCTTCTTCCTCATCGGCTTCCGCAATCGCATAGCCGTCTTTCTCCAGTGGGCGTGGACGTATCTCACCTTCACCGACGGAGCACGCCTCATCACCGGCTCACAAGACCTTCCCGGCTGGAACGAAAACTACGGCACCGAACCGGATCAGGCTGCACAGAAACAGCTCGATCTTGCATCGCCAAGAACCTGACGCACTCACTTATTTTGCCGACTGTTCAATCTCTTTCCACTCAGCATCGCTCAGCTTTACCCCTGCGGCGGCGACATTCTCTTCGAGATGCTCGACCGAAGACGTCCCCGGAATCGGAAGCATCACCGGAGAGCGATGCAGCAACCACGCGATCGAAAGCTGCGATAGCGTAGCCCCATGCCGCTTCGCCGCAGCGTCCAGCTTGCCGCCAGGTTGCGCGAGTTTGCCAGCAGCAACAGGAAACCAAGGAATAAACGCGAGCCCATGCTTCGTGCAGTACTCCACAACA
>DATDHL010000680.1:0-2306 GCA_036521575.1 Edaphobacter sp.
AAGCCCAACGCGCAACATCAGCTAGCTCTTCCCCGACGAGATCCCGCGCCGCAGCTTTGCCGCCTTCACCGTGTTGTGCATCAGCATGGCGATGGTCAGCGCACCGACGCCTCCCGGCACCGGAGTGTAAGCCCCCGAGTGTGCAAATGCAGCCGGATGAATATCTCCCACGACTACCGAGCCGCGTTTGGCGAACGTCGCAGCCCGCACTGCATCACCGGGGAAGAAGTTTTCCACCTCGGCAGCATCGGTGACGCGGTTGATTCCCACATCGATCAGCGTCGCGCCCGGCTTCACCATCTCTGCCGTCACATAGCCTGGCCGTCCGATTGCCGCGACCAGCAGATCGGCCTCGCGGGTAAACTTCGGCAGGTCACGCGTCTTGCTGTGGCACACCGTCACCGTGGCCGATTCATTCAGCAGCATCATCGCCGCAGGCTTGCCCACAATATCCGACCGGCCTACGATCACCGCATTCTGTCCGGTGATAGGAAGCTTGCTGCGCTTCAATATCTCGATGATGCCGGCAGGTGTACAGGGAGTCAGTCCCGGCTGGCCGGTCTGCAAACGTCCCGCGTTCACTGGATGAAATCCATCTACGTCCTGGTCGGGTGACACAGCCTCCAGAAGCCGCTTCGTATCAACGTGCTTTGGCAGCGGCAGTTGGATCAGGATGCCGTCGATGTCCTCTCGCGTATTTAACCCGGCCACCAGAGCGAGCATCTCATCGGTCGTGATGCTTTCAGGAGGCGTCAACATCTCGCTGTAGATGCCGAGCTCGCCGCACGTCTTCACCTTGCTGCGAACATAAATCTGCGACGCCGGCACCTCGCCGACAAGAATCACAGCCAGTCCGGGAACGATCCCGCGACTCGCAAGCTGCTGAACCTCTGCGCCGACCTCTGCCTTAATCTCCGCTGCAATCGCAACGCCATCTAGAACTTTCGGTGTGGTAGTCATCTCTTCCATGGTATCGCGCCACTCGGATCCGGCATCCCACGGCGCACTTCAGTAGGATGGATTCCATGAGCTTCCGCCCGTTGACCACAGAGGATCTTCGCCGACTCGTCTGTCCGGTCTGCCGCCAGCCCTTGCAGCTTCAGATGGACGCCGTTCGCTGCACGAACTGTACTCGTCAGTACCCGATCGTCGACGGTATCCCCGTACTCCTCGCCGAGCGGGCCCTCTAACTCACTCTCGTCAAGGAACTTTCTCTCACCTCACATGCGTAGAAAGACATAGCCGCTTGCGAGCAATCACGCGACCATCGGCACGGTGGGTGAGTCTAATGCATACTGGTACCCGTCGAGTTGCAGAGCCGTAGAGAGGTGAGCAAATGACGAAAGCAAAGAAACATAAGATCGAGAAGTTCACCGAAGCCGATCTTGCCGGCCTGCGCGAAGAGCTGATGAAATCCGGCCTCGACTCATGGCAGGCTGCCGACCTCATTAGCAGCTTCCTTGCCGGCCGCGGCTACGGCGTCTCGACACAGGCTGCACGCAAGATGGCCGCCCGGATCGAGATGCGCGGCTGTACGCTCCCATGCATCCAGGAAGAGCTGGAAAAACTCGCTCTCGTCATGTAAAGCGCGGAAGATATGTCCAGCTTAAAGCCGATATCGAAGAAGCCTTCGCCAGAAACGCGGACGACGCCGGGCCACCGCGTCTACACCACACCGTTGCCGAAGAAGCTGGGCATCGCGGCGGAGATGCAGGTCGCCCTCATCGCCGCGCCGGACGGCTTCGAAGAGAGCCTGGGTGACCAGCCCCCGGAAACCGCCTTCACGACACGTCTCACCTCTTCCACCCGCCTCGCCCTCTGCTTCGTTCGCTCGCTCGACGATCTTGTTTCCACCGTCGACATGCTCGCGCTCCGTCTACCCAAACAAGCTCACGTTTGGATCATCCACCCCAAGCGCACAGGCAGATATAAGGTCGACTTCAATCAGAACCACGTCCGCGAGTCCGGGTTGGCCGCAGGGTTCGTCGACTACAAGGTATGCTCCGTCGACGACGATTGGTCAGCGCTTAAGTTCTGCCATCGAAAACCTTAGTTTGCTTGTGCGAAGAACACACCTTACCCACATCACAAGGCATAATCAGAGGATGCCGTCCCTCTGGTCCCCAACCAACTGGCCCCAGCGCCTCGCCGAACTCCAGGCCCCCACCGGAGAGCTTAAAGAAGCTCCCCTCCGCCGCGACGTGCGCTCTCTCGGCATGCTCCTTGGCGAAGTTCTCCGCGAGCAGTCCGGTGCTCCACTGTACGATGCCGTCGAAGCCCTCCGCCGCACTGCCATCGCCCGCCGC
>DATDHL010000681.1:0-7262 GCA_036521575.1 Edaphobacter sp.
TCTCAAGGCCCTCTCTGCCGATGCTCTGGCCGTCGCTTCAGCCGAAGTCACTGTCCTCTACGCCAGCATCTGCCTCGCCTCCGGCATGCTCTGGGGCAAACCCGCCTGGGGTATCTGGTGGGCATGGGACGCCCGCCTCACAACCGAACTCATCCTCTGGCTTCTCTATGTCAGCTATCTTCTGCTCCGCCGCTTCTCTCCCAGCGGACAGATCGGCGTACTCGCCGCCGTACTCGCCGTCTTTGCGGCCATCGATGTCCCCATCGTCTTCATGTCCATCCGTTGGTGGCGTACCCAGCACCCCGCTCCCGTCTTCGGCGGAGGCCCTGACTCCGGCATCGATCCCGCCATGATGCCCGCCTTCCTCTGGAACCTCGCTGGCTGGGCCATGTGGGGCATCTTCCTCATCGGCTTCCGCTTCGCCCTCGAACGCCGCCGCCAGCTAGCTGAGCAGGACGCAGCCCTCCAAGCCATCGAAGCCTCCCTGGAGACCCCGCAATGACCTGGAAGACCTTCTTCGACTTCTCCACCATGGCCCACCGCCATCTCGTCTTCGTCTACGTAGGCATCTGGCTCCTTCAAGGCGGATACCTCGCTTGGACCGCCTACAACTGGCAGAAAATCCGTTCCCCCCGCAGTTAGACCCCTCCAGTCAAGCCGTCATTCTGCCCCTGGGCGAAGCCGAGGGGGCGAATCCCGGCATTTCGCTTTTGCCGTTGCCCTTACTCATTACTCTTACTCATTACTCTCGCTATCTTCGCTATGCCCAATCAAATATCCTCCCGAAAAACAAAAAAACAACGAAGCCGCAAGAACCGCGACTTCGTTGTCCGAGAAGGAATGCTACTGATGCGTGAGCTCCCCATCTGGCAACTCTCGGCATCAATCTCGTAAACACAGCCCTCTAAAAAAGGTTTCGAAAATATTTTCTGCCCCTACAGCTCTTCCGAAGCACCTGATTCCCCCAACGCCTCCAACCAGTTAGACTCCCAATAGTGCAGACACCTCGTTCATCGCTCTTCTCCGCTCTGGCCGCGGCAACTCTCCTCCTCGCCACCTCAGGCTGCCGCCGCAGCCACTTCCCCGACGTCCCACCCGGCTACCGCGAGTTCGCCTACGTTACCAACGGAGGCTCGAATACCGTCACTGTCCTCGACCTCGTCTACCTCCGCCAGGACCGCACCCTTGAAGTCGGCGCAAATCCCACCGGCATCGCCGTTAACCCGCAGCGCAACGAGGTTTACGCCGTCAACACGCAGTCCGGCTCAGTCACCGTCATCGACGCCCAAAATAACCGCGTCGCCGCCACCATCGGCGTACACCGACAACCCTACTTCATCAGCGTCGAACCCTCAGGCCACCGGGCCTACGTCGCCAACTCCGGTTCCAACACCGTCAGCGTCATCGACCTCGACCGCCGCCGCGAGATCGGCGTAGCCGGCACAGGCGAGCAGCCCGGCCTCGCCCGCATCTCCCCCGACATGCGCTCGCTCGTCGTCACCAATCGCGGCAGCAGCAGCGTCTCCCTCTTCGCCGTCGCACCCTACGACGCCCAGCCCCACGGCCCGATCCTCCGTCTTCGCGCAGCCTTCCCCGGTTGCTCCGGAGCCACCGACGCCGTTATCCTCCCCGACTCCTCGAAAGCCTTCGTCGCCTGCTCCTCCGGACACCAGGTTATGGCCATCAACCTCGCCGCCGCCCCCGACTCATGGGCTGCCCGTCAAGATCCATCCCTCACTACCGACCACGTCCTCACCCTCCTCGACGTCGGCCAAACGCCCGTGCACCTCGCCCTCAAGCCCGACGGCGGCGAGATCTTCGTCTCCAACTTCGGCTCCGACTCCATCTCCGAGATCTCCACCTGGACCAACGAGGTCAGCAACACCTTCGCCATCGGCAGCAAGCCCGTCCAGAGCGTCGTCACCGCCGACAACAGCACTCTCTGGGTCGCAAACTTCGGTGCCGACTCCATCAGCATCTACAGCATCGACGACGGCCGCCTCATCGGCAACGTCCACACCGGCTCTGCCCCCGACTCCCTCGCCTTTTCCGCTGACGAACACCTGCTTCTGGCCACAGACGCACACTCCGGCGACGTACCCGTCATCCGCACCCAGAGCAAGCAAGGCCCCGCCCTCTTCACCATGCTTCCCGCCGGCAATTCACCCAACGCCATCGCCGTGAAAGCCTTCACCATCAGGCCATAAGCAGCCCGAAATCTGATACCCCATTACTGCGAAGAAGCCTGCGCTCCTGATGCAGCGATCGTTCCAGACGATGCCTGGGTCTGTTGTAAGAGACGATATCCATCCCGGGTCCGGATGCGGTACTTCTGCAGATCCTTCCCCACCAGTTTGACCGTGATGGAACGCCAGCCATGATTAGGATTTGGCTGCGGGTAGTAACTGAGTGCATAAAGATGTGCCAGGTCATCTCGAATGGAAGCGAACGCCTGTTTTTCATCTTTCCAATCCTTTGAAAAATAAGCTTTACCACCCGTAGCCTTGCTCATGCGTTCAAAGACAGCAGTGGAAACCGGCTCTTCCTCCGCTTGTCGCGTGCTGATCATGTAAATGATCGTTCCGGTTGACTGGGCCAACTCGGCTACATCCTCTGGTGGAACCAGGCTTGCATTGTCGGGTCCATTGGAGAAGACCACGATTGCCTTCCGTCCGCTCAACTGAGCGGCGTCCTTTACCGTCATCAGGAGAGAGTTATAGAGCGCCGCATCATCACCGGCGACCGTGTTGCGCACTCCACGCAAAACCTGAGACCGGTCCGGCGTAAGCGTGGCCACCCGTGAAAGATCACGGCTATACGAATACAGCGCCACCTTGCTTACTCCTTCCAACGAGCGAATGAAGTCGGCGATGGCATCCTGAGCGAACACGAATCCCCGGTACATATAGTTACTGGTGTCGAAAAGAATAAACACGTTTGCCCCGGACATCGATGGGTCCTGAAGCTTGACCTGGCTGTCAGCAGGTCCCGATGCACTCGCCTCGACCGTTTTTCCGGCTCCCTGCGCAGGATGACCACCCCCTCCACCAATATTGATCAGTCTACGTGTAGGTTCGTTGCCTTCTTCAAAGGTCGCAAGTCTCTCCGGAATCTTGTCCTCAACGATCTCGAAGTCTTCTGGCCGAAGGCCGCTGACATAGTTCCCTTTTCGATCCGTAACCGCCACATTCAGCTGTACCAGCACGACGTTCACGCGAATACGCGACCCATCATCCTGGGCCCCGGCACCTCCGCCGGAGAAGAGGACCGCGAACAACCAGACAAAAAGAAGACCTTGCTTTGCCATGATCCACCTATTGTGCATTTTCATCTCTCACCGTCCGCTGTAATGAACTGGTGGCGTTCGCCATTGCCGGGAGGGTTATCTTGCCTTGCCGAAGATCTTCTCCGGTCTCTTCCATCGCGCGCAACATTGCGGGCCAATCCTCAAGGTCTGTGGCAAAAATCTTCGCCGTCATATGGCGCGTCAATTCTGGAGCAAGTCGATTCAGCATCACCGGCGAGTAGCCCATCTCATCTGCCAATCGAGCCCAATACAAATTGCCAGACTCCCACGATTCCCCGAACAAGCGGCTCGAGTAAGCTCCAAAAAAAGGAAACGGTTTTACATTCAGCAGTTCGCGAGAATACGTTCGAGCTAACGTCGGGTGAGGAACACCGAAATCCTTCGACAGCCGTTCACTGCTGACCTCTGCCGGATACTGGCGCGCGAGACTCTCCAATTGTTGACCCGATGGCCCCAACGAAGCAGTCTCTCCAGGAAATCTTCTGCCAAACTCCGCGGCCAGATAGAAAGTCTCTGACGGCATCATTCGAAGCTGTAGCGCAGCCGGGTCCTCCCCGCGCAAGAGAGCCCGTTCCGTTTGTTCAAGCCGTTGCGGCGACATGCGATCCGAGAGAATGATGACCACTTTGTCCCGCAGTTGCGCGTCCTTTACTGACGCAATCAAAAGCTCTTCACCAGATCGTTGATAAAGAGCCGCAGCATGAAGTTCCTGCGAGCTGATCGTCCACCAGCGCGGAAGCGTTGCGCTGACCAAAAGGTCCGGCACCAACTCTTTCCAGATCAGAGCCTGGATATTTTCCGGAGCAATGAAGTCCTGTTCCGTCATTGCCAGCGCATAGGGCAAGTCGGCCAGCGAGCCCATCAGATATGCGCCCCCGCCGGCTGGCGTGCCAACTCCCAACAACACGGGAGCCTGCCAGAGCCGTTCCGACCCAATCATGGATATTCCCGAAAAATCATGCGCACGCACAAAAAGCGGGTTATTGTGAAGAATCTGAGCGCCAGGCGGCTCATAGTAGGCATAATTCAAACCCACCAGAGTATCCCTCAAAAAAGGCGCAAGCTGACCCCGGGCTGCTTCGAGTTGTGCGTGTGTCGCAGGAGTCTTGATCACCTTCGACAAGTCCGTCTGCACCTGTAATTCCGCGTGATGCGTGCTGTAGACTCTCGGCGCCCAATCAATTTTTTCGCTCTTCGTAAATATCGGCCGAGGCATCTCAAACTCTCGGAGTTCCCCCGCAAGTCCGAGCATCTTGTCGTTTCTGGGTTTCCCCTGTTCCATCTCAGTAAAGCCATCGCTTAGAGCGAAGAGCGTATCGATAGAGACTAGGTGCTGGTCGACCAGCACGGAGCGAATCCGCCAAGCCAATTGTTCATGCACCCGCTGACCATCCGGGCTGTCTTGGTGAGGACCTGCCAGCAGCTCGACGATCTCATCCTGTGAACCGTTCGCCTTGCCGCCCGCGGCGATAAGAATTGCTCCAAAAGAATCATGCGTCGCGTCAAAGAGCTGGGTCGATGAAGAAATCTTTGCGAAAGGTTCAATCGTCTTCTGCCATGAAGCATCAAGCTGGTCCTTCGGAATCTCGCCCTGGCGGGCAAGTATCTGCCAAAGTCCAACATTAGCCTGAAAGGCCCCTAATGCATTTCCGCGCAGCGTCGAATTTGATATTCCGTCAACCGCGTCAGCCACATTCAAAAAGCGAGCGATCGATGCATCGCTCAACTCCGGGAACTCGGTAAAAATCAGATACCAGCTACTGAACTCCGAAAATCGATTCGCCAGCAGCCGCACCGTTTCAGGAGAGAGCCGTTTTCCTGGGGGTCGTGCGCTGTCCAGTTCGCTCGCCACCAAATAACTCTGTAATGGTCCGCAATCAGTCACCACACGAGAAAGCGCGGTCATCCCTTCCAACAGTTGCTCAGGATGGTCCCATCCATGAGCGCGCTTGCCCCAATCGCGAATCACTTTGGAGTCGCTCTTCTGACGAAAGATCTGCTTCCAGGCATCCAGATCTCCCGGAACATGGGGATCGCCGTTAGGCTCCCAATCCACGCGAGTAAACAGAACCAGGAGGTCGGGACCCTGTCGAAACACACCTCTCGTTGCGTCTACATCGGAGCCGGATCCTCGAAAAGATTCATACAGATGTTTGAGACGTGGAGCCTGAGTAAGGTGCGCCTGCTGCGTATGGCTGACGCGTGACAGTACATCGAAATACGCCGCCAGCCAACCCCCATCCTTCGCCAGAAGGTGTATGACAAAGTCCCCCGGCGAATCCGGACTCGCTCCCACCAACTCCTTCCACACCGGCTCGGCATTCGCTCCCCCAGGTACAGGTACGCGTCCCGAGCGAATACTGATCTGGCTTCCATAGAAATCGAGCGCGGCGGCGTAAGGAAGTAGCCGTCTTAAACCCGGCGATTCCTGCAACACGGATCTTGTTTCGGTGTCATTTTTGGCCAACCCCCAATAAAGCCGCGCTATCGCCTGATCGTTGATCAGCACGTCTACAACACTTCCGTAGTTTTTTCTGTCGCCCGCGCCCAGCGCAACCCAAGCACCCTCAGTAGCCAGCACTGGGACCCGAGAGACCGGATACGCATACGTAAAAGGAGTGTTTCTCTGAAGGGCCTCCTCGAGTTCCGTCAGGGGAAAGCCCGAGTCGATTGTGATGAAAGCCCTCTCCGGATTAGCAGTCTCCAGAAAAATATTCTTCTGCCCGCAACCTTCGCGCAACCGGTATCCAAGGATCTGAACCAACGTGCCCGCGTCATCACAACTGGCAACATGAATCGTGCTGGTGGGCCCCGCAAGAATCTGCAACTCTCTCGCCTGACGCACATAACGATCCAGCAGAATCAAAAACTCTGTTTGATTGCCGTTCTGATAACCCTGCATGTAGACATTGCGAGCCAGCAGTGGCAGCACATCCTCAGCAGAAACTTTTTGACTGATCGCCGCCATGCGCATAAAGGATCGCAGAGGGCCGGGAATGATGATGTTCTCAACCTTTGGCAGCGCTCTCCCAGCCGTGGCTGAGCTCTGCCCGGTTGATGAGGAAGGTGTCTGTGAAGGGCCGCCAGTATAGCCGGACGAGCAAATACACAGGCTCAATGGAATCGCGAAAAAAACAGCGAACGAACGAAAAGTAGGCTTCATCACTGGATACCTCTTTCGAACCTTCAAGACTTGCGATTGCCATACCAAAACGTATGAAATAGCCGCACCCCAGGAACAGAGCTCTTGGGAGCAAAACTAGGGAACCGCAAATCAGCACAGGGCTTACGCCAGATTCATGCCGTTGTCTTTCAGTTCTATGTTCGCGGACGAGATATAACTATCGGTCCCCGTATCCAGGTCGATTCAGTAATTCAGATTAAGAAGCTGTCGGGTTTTATCGAACCCCGATTGCAAAAATACTCTACTCTCGTCCCTCACTATTTGCTACACAAGAAGTTAGGAAATAGCTCCTGCACATAGAAATTACTTTTAGGTGACAAATTATCGGGAGCCCGCTGATCGGCTTCGGGCTACGGTTCACCGATCATAAGATCGGTCGATCCCGCGGTCGTAAGTTATCCGCAATAAAACGTTGTCAAGCACACGAACCGCAAATCACCGCTCCAATCGAGGCGATTCACGTTATTGACTAATTTTCACCCAGCCGCGCGCGATCACTTCAAATGAGCGCTAGCGGTACTAACTCTTTAGAATGAACAATTTCCGCAACCCTTTCTGCTGATCACTTGGCAGCAGCTCACAGTTTCCTATCTCAATGAAATCAGGAGGCTTAATAGCTACTCTTCAAAGATCAGGAGGCAACTAAGTGGGCGGCGTATCCTGTGCATCGAACGGAACTCGTTCTTGATCCCATAGTACCGACACATATGCCGGAGTTTGGAGCAGGCGTACACATCGATTCCATCGGAGAATGGCATCGTCGTTTCCTGC
>DATDHL010000682.1:0-6120 GCA_036521575.1 Edaphobacter sp.
CGCTCTTGCTGAGCCAGGTTTCGACCGGCAGTTTCGTGCGGGTTGAGGTTCCGTCCTTGAACTTGACCTCAACCGTTGCCGGGAGCACGAGCTGACCCTTGTTCGTGATCGTTAGTGTCGCTCCGTCGATCTTCGTTACGGCGAGGTCGAACTTCGAGTTGCTCATGTACCAGCCGCGCCAGAACCATCCGAGGTCTTCGCCTCCTTCGCTCTGCATGGCGCGGAAGAAGTCGGAGGGCGAGGGATGCTTGTAGGCCCAGTCGTGGATGTACTTGCGGAAGGCCCAGTCAAAGCGCTCGGGGCCGAGGATCTGTTCGCGCAAGAGGACCATGCCGTAGGCTCCCTTGAAGTAGCTGACCGGGTGACCGAGACGGCCGGGGTAGCCGTCGGCAGGGAAGAGGATCGGCGGGGCTGTGGGGTCGTCGATCACTTTGAGAATCGTGTCGGGTGGTTCGCCGCCTGCCGAGTACTCGGAATCGCGCTTGGGGCCGTACTTGCCGCCCCCGTACTCGTCGGACTCGAAGATGTCGATGAAGGTGTTGAAGCCCTCGTCCATGAAGGCGTTGCGTCGTTCGTTCGAGCCGACGATCATCGGGAACCAGTCGTGGCCGATCTCGTGCGCTGTAACCCAGAACAGGAACGAGCCCTTGTCGGGAATTCCGTCGAAGACGATGCCAGGGTATTCCATGCCGGTCGAGAAGCCCGCAACGCTGACCGCTGCAGGATAGGGATAGGGGAACCAGCGCTTGGAGAAGTTCTCAACCGAGTTCTTTACATACTCGGTTGACTTGTTCCATGCGTCCTCGCCGACGCTCTCGGGCGGATAGACGCTCATCGCGAGCGACTTCTTTCCGTCGGGGAGGTTGATCTTTGCCGCGTCCCACACGAAGACGGGAGATGCGCTCCAGGCTACGTCGCGGGTGTGGTCCATGTGGAAGTGCCAGGTCAGCGTGCCGCCCTGCTTCGGCCTGCTGGCCGGGTCGAGCACTTCGGCGGGCGTGCGAATCAGAATGGTCTGGTCGCTGTTCTTTGCCTGCTCGTAGCGGTCTAGCTCGGTCTTCGTCAGTACTTCTTTGGGGTTCATCAGCTCGCCTGAGCCTGCGACGATCATGTCTGATGGCACGGTGACGTAGTAGTCGAAGTGGCCGTATTCGAGATAGAACTCGCTGCCGATGTAGGGAAGGGTGTCCCATCCGCGGAGATCGTCGAAGACGCACATGCGCGGGTACCACTGTGCCATGTCGTAGATCTCGCCCTTCTCGGACTTGCCCCACGACGTGCGGCCGCCCCATACGCCGGGGATCTGGTAGTGGTACTTGATGTGGATCTTGAGTTGGCTGTGGGGCTTGAGAGGCTCGGCCAGACGAATCTGCATGCGCGTGTCGGCGATGACGTAGTCTGCCTTCGCTGTCGTCTTGCCCGACTCGATCTCGACTGAGTCGAAGGTGTAGCCCTCGGAGGATGGGCGTGGGCCGGTCTCTTCGCCTCCGCGGCGGCCTCGTGCTGCCGTTCCGCTGGCCAGCCGCGAGCGGGAGTCCTTGCGGTAGATGTTCTGCTCGACGTGCAGCCACAGGCTCGGTAGAGTCTCGGGGCTATTGTTGATGTAGGTGATGACCTCGGTGGCCTTCAGCTGCTTGGCTGTGGTGTCCAGCTCCGGATGCAGCTCGTAGTCTGCCTCATTCTGCCAGTAGTTCGGCCCGGGCGCTCCATTGCCCGACCGGTACAGATTCACCGGATCAGGCAGGGAAAGCGGCGCGAATGTTTTGATTGGGTCGTAGGGTGCGGCGGCGGGTGTGGCGCCCTGTCCCCACGCAGATGGCCCAACGACAAGTTGCAAACTCAGGGCAGCCAGAAGATACACAGGTACACGGCAACGGCTCTGCATCAGTGAAGTCTCTCTTTCGAAAATCTTTGGGTGAGCGATATTCTCTTTATACGTTGTACCCGATACGATGGACGCAGCAGGAGGGAAGTACCCCATGCCAGACCCTGTACTTGTCACAGCGATCTCGAAACTTCTGGCGCCGCTGCCCAGCATCACCGAGGAGAAGACCCCTACGCACGCGACCTACTTTATCGGCAGGAAGATTTTCGCCTTTACCCGAAGCGGAGGGGGTGGCGGAGTCGCACTCAAGCTCCCGCACGAGAGAATCGCCGAGCTGATCGAGCGCGACCACATCACCGTACTCAAGATGGGCAAGCGGACTATGAAGGAGTGGATCCTTCTTGACCACGCGAAGCCTGCCGACTACATGGAAGACCTCGACCTCTTCAAGGAGTCGATTGCCTTCGTCGCATCCACAAAGCACCAACCGCGAAAGAGCCGGTAAAGATCAGGCTTCTGCCGTTACCGGATAGAACACCCGCGAGCCGTTCTCGGAGATACGCACTTCGCCGGTGCCGATGTCGTAGACCCAACCGGAGATCGTCAACTCCTCGCGTGCCATCGCGCCTGCTACAGACGGATGCGTGCGCAGATGCTGCATTTGCAGCAGGACATTTTCCTCGGTCAGGCGCTTCAACCGCTCTTTTGGCGTCTCGTCGGGCTTTCCGAGGGAGTTTGCGACGCTTAACGCCGCTTGCGCATTCGTGAGCCAGCTCTTTACGGTGGGCATCGTGTCCAGCGATTCGGGCTTCAGCAACGCCTTCATCGCTCCGCAGTCGGTATGTCCGCAGACGACGACGTGCCTTACCTGCAGGACGCTTACCGCATACTCGACCACTGCGCTTACGCCGCCGAGCATCTCGCCGTATGCCGGGATGAGATTGCCTACGTTGCGCGCCACGAACAGATCGCCCGGCTTTGACTGCGTCAGCATCTCGAGATCGATTCTCGAGTCGGCGCAGGTTACAAGCAACGTCGATGGATGCTGCGGTTCGCTGACCGCCTTCTCATACATCTCAGCGTGAGCCGGATAGACCTCCGCCCGAAACCGCCGGATCCCCGCCTTCAAGTCATTCAGTACATCATCCATATACACACGCTCCGTAAGTCTATTCTTTCCACTTGATGTTGCATCCGACAGCAAAGCGTTGATTCGGATCAGGCCGCTTGCCTGCGATCACGGCGTCCATCGCTGCGCGGAGATCTTTGCCTGTCACCGGAATATCATTGCCGTAGTCGCCGCGACGTGGACGGCTGTCGTCCAGCTGCCCGCGATACACCAGCTTCATCTCCACATCGAACAGGAAGATGTCAGGCGTGCAGGCTGCCTCGTAGGCTCGCGCTACCTCCTGCGTCTCATCGAACAGGTAAGGGAAGCGGAAGCCCAGCCGCTCGGCCTGCTTCTTCATCTCTTCGGGACTGTCCTGCGTGTACTCGACGATGTCGTTCGCTGAGATCGCTGCGATTCCGATTTTGCCCTCATAGTCATGGCCGATTCGCGCCAGCTCTTCTTCGACGTGCTTCACATAGGGACAGTGTACGCAGATGAACATCACCAGTAAGCCCTGGAGATCCTCGGCCACGTCATCGCGGCCTACTGCTTTGCCTGTCACCACATCCATCAACTCGAACGGGGGCGCCACCGTTCCCAGCGTCACCATCGTCGATTGTGTTTTCGACATAACCGTCGTCTCCTCATGTCTCGGTTCTTCCATTCTACGGGGTGCTGTATACACTAGCGGCATGGTCATCCATACATTTGCCTTTCGCTGGAAGCCGGACGTCACCGGCGATCAGAAGCGACGCGCCATTCAGGAGATTCGCGCCCTGCAGGGACAGATTCCTGGCCTCGTCGAAACTCTGGTCGGGGTCAACATTTCTCCGCGTTCGCAGGGATACGAGCTTGGCGGGGTGATGAAGTTCGCTGACCGGACAACCTTCGACGCCTACAACGACCATCCCGTTCACCAGAAGCTGCTTACCTGGTTGATGCCTCTTATCGATCCGCTCGAAGTCGACTTCGAGCTCTGACTTAAGCTGGAAGAGCATGCTCGTTCCCCGCACCCTCCCCGGTGGCCGCACCAGCCGCCACGCGCTTCCGACAGGCCCTAATGGCCTGCCTCTGTGTCGCTGGTGCGAGCTTGAGATCCTCGCCAAACGCCGCCGTACTTTTTGCAGCGACTACTGCGTCCACCAGTGGCGCCTCCGCACTGACCCCGGCTATCTCCGCGATCAGGTCTTCGCCCGTGATCGTGGCCGCTGCATCGTCTGCTACATCGACACCGTCGCCGCCTATGCCGCTCTCAAACGCGCCCGAGGCCCAGCGCGTTCCGCCGGACTCCGCCTCTACGGCATGAAGACCATCACCAGCCGCCGCAGCCTCTGGGACGCCGACCACATCCTTCCTGTGGCCGAGGGCGGAGGCCAGTGCGATCTGGACAACATCCGAACACTCTGCCTTTTGTGCCACCGCGAAGCTACCGCCCAGTTGCGCCTCCGGTTACGGACTAAGCCAGAAAGCGTATTAGTCTGACCTCTATTTGACCTCGACCTTCATTGCGGTGTATCAAGGCATCGCGATGCAAATGTCCAGATCACAGCTCCTCGCCGCGCTTCTTGCTACTAGCTTCTGTGTCGCCGCGTCCGCGCAGACTCCGTCCCCGGCAATAATCGCAAAGCCTAAGCCGGACGACCCAGCCAACGCCGGTCGTGTCCAGCTCAGCCACTATCTCGACAACATCGCTAACCAGGAACTTGCCGCCCGGGCCTCTACGGTCGCATCCGTCACGACCCGTGCCCAGGCTGAAGCCCGCCAGGGCGAGGTACGCACAAAGATTCTTGCCCTTATCGGAGGCCTGCCGGAGAAGACTCCGCTCAACGCGCGCAGCCTCGGCACCACGCAGGCCGACGGCTTCCGCATCGAAAAAGTTCTCTTCGATTCGCAACCTAATTTCCCCGTCACAGCGCTCCTTTATCTGCCCGATGCCAAGCCTGGTGCGCAGCCTCAGAAGCTGCCCGCCATCGTTGTGGCTCCCGGCCATGGTGCCACCGGCAAGACGAGCGATTACGGCTTTGCCAGCACCTTTGCGCGCAATGGCTTCGCAGTTCTCTCCTACGATCCCATCGGCCAGGGCGAGCGCCTCCAGTACCCCGATCCTGTGCATCCGGGGCAATCTCTCGCCACTCGCCCCACCGGTGAACACGGCGAGGCTGGCCTCCAGCCCACACTTCTCGGTGATGCCGTAGCGAGATACTTCGCATGGGACGGCATCCGCGCCGTCGACTACCTGACCTCCCGCCCCGAGATCGACCCTGACCGCATCGGAGCCTTCGGCTGCTCGGGGGGCGGAGCCATGACGGCCTTGCTCGGCGCACTCGACTCGCGTGTCAAAGCCGTCGGCACCGCCTGCTACCTCACCAGCTTCGACACGCTGCTGCCCAGCATCGGTCCACAGGACGCCGAACAATCCATCCCCAACTTCATCGCCAATGGTCTTGATTTTCCGGACTGGATCGAGCTGGCCGCACCGCGTCCCTATGCCATCATCTCCACTACAGCCGACATGTTCCCATTCGACGGAGCCCAGAAGACCGAGATCGAGGCACGACGCTTCTACGGCCTCTTCAACGCCGACGCCAGCCTCGAGTTCCTCACCGGTCCCGGAGGCCACGGCAACCTTCGCCCGATCCAGCCGCGTATCGTCAGCTTCTTCCTCAGGCACCTGCAGCCTGGCGCCGACGCCGAGCATCCCATCCTGCCGCCTCCACCTGCTCCGGGGACCAATCCCTTCGCTCTTCCGGCTGGCATCACCAAAGATGCTTTCCAGGTCACCCCTACGGGTCAGGTAGCTACCTCCTACCCCGGCGCCGAGACCGTCCATACGCTCAATCTCAAGCGCTGCGACGCGTTGCCGAAGCCAAAGCCACTCACCACACCGCAGCTACAGCAGGCGATCCGCGAAGTCACCCGCGCGACGGTCATGCCCGGAGACGCTCCGCCCGTAAACACCATAGCTCCTGCTCTTGCATCGCCGCCTGAGGGCAGCGTCCACGTGCGCCATCGCTTTACACTCGCCACCGCATCCGGCATCGAGATTCAGGCAGAGTTCTACCGCCCCTCCGATGGCAAGCATCCTGCGCTCCTCATCCTGCGCGACAGCCTCGATCCTGCGCTGGAAAGCTCGCGCACCGAGGACATCCACAAGCTACGTGCTCTCGCCGATGCAGGAACCGCC
>DATDHL010000683.1:0-2296 GCA_036521575.1 Edaphobacter sp.
CTTTGGCTACGGCTCGCGGAGCAAGGCATACCGTAGCGTCGACCAATACGTCTTTGAACGTACGCGCAGGTTCCTCGCGCGAAGGCACAAGGTGCAAGGGCGCGGCAATCGCCGATTCACATTCGATGTAATTCATCGAGAACTCGGCGTTCTGTGCCTCCAACGCCTGCCCCGGGCGGTCCCGTCGTGTGCCTTGCGGTGAAGCCAGTCGGAAAGCCGGATGCCGGAAATCGGCTCGTCCGGTTTGATGAGCGGGGATGGGAAACGGGGCGTTGGCCATAGGCCCCAAGCTACCGCGCCCATCCTCGACTCTACCACTTCGGATATCCCCGTCGCGTTGCTTTGTCCGCCTTGGGAGCAACTCCACTTCTGCGCTAAACCGGGCCTCCGGCCGAAAATCAGGCTAATGGCCGGCTTATACTCTCGCCCTCACGTCGGACGGGGTTGCGCCGTAACGCCGGCGAAAAGTCCTGTTGAAATAGGACAGATCATTAAAGCCGAGTTCGAACGCGATCACGCTGATCTTGCAGTGAAAATAGAGCGGGTTTCTCAAAAGGCCGTAGGCGCGCGCCAAGCGCTGGCCGAGCACGAATTCCGAGTAGGTGAGGTGCTCACTCTGGAACAGCTTGTGCAGATAACGCTCGGACATCGAATTGCATGCCGCGACCTTCGCAACGCCGAGTTCGGCATCGTGAAGATTGGCAAGCACGTGGGCCTTGACGGTCGCCAGCCTGACCGCGCGGACGGTCGTAGTTTCGGCAAGTTTCTGGCTGGCGCCCTCACTTTCAAGCGCCATCGCGATCAAATCGTACAGGTGACCGGTGACGACGCGCTGCGAGACGGGGTCCGACAGGATGTCCTCATCGACGACAACAGCGAGATACTTCCGCAGCAATCTAAGCGCCGTTGCGTCCCCGGGTATCCGACGCATCACGGCGTCGTCGATGCGGGGCAAAAGCGGCGCCAGCACAGAACGCGGCATGCGTATTCCCGCGATTCGAACCTGGGCGTGCGAGGCGAGTGTGAAGGGCGCATCCCGCGCGCTCATCAGCACCGCATCGCCGCCGCTCAAGACGACCTCCCGGTCGCGCCGACGAACGAGGCTGGTTCCGCTGAGTGTCAGGGTAAGGTAGAAATGGCTTTCGTTGTCCGGCATGGGTTCGCGGGTGACGCCAGCGTAGGCGCCCACAACAATACGAAGGCCGGGCATGCTGCGGTTGGCGAAATCGACCGTCGAGAGGGCCTCGCCATAGGGCGAAAACCTGAAACCCAGAAGACCGCTGTGAATCGGCGTAGGGGCCCGACGCCGATCGGCGAGCCAAGCCATTGATCTAGCAAACATCGGAGGGGTCAATGTTTGCCGCTTATTTACATTGTCACAGTTAATTGCCCGGTCACACTAAGCCGCCATGGCTCTTGACGTCGAACGCAGGCGATTTGGCTTGCCGCCCGGCGGATGACGAGGTCCCCCGTCCAGTTCGTACAGGGCTTCAAGAATTTCGTCGATCGTAGCCGGCGCACTGAGGCCGGCAGGTGCCCGCAGCGCGGGACAGGAGGCGATCGCCGATGCGTCGGATGCCCAGGACGCCAAAATGGCGCGTTTCTCCGAAATCGACAGCGAGGGATGCACCAGAACATCCCTTGGATGATTAAATACTTTGCCTGGATGCAGCAGCGCGTTGATGTCGAAAACACTGTCTTTCAAAGCGGTCGTCGGCCGCATGATCTCCTCCATTGAAGACGGTGTTGATGCCGCGCGTCGAGCGACGCGCGGCACTCCTGAACACATAAATTAGGCCGCCTTGGCCTCGATCTGGTGGACGTTGTTTGCGGTCGATGCGCCGTTGATGGCGATACGTCGCGGCTTCATGGCCTCAGGGATCTCGCGCACCAGGTCGACCTTGAGAAGTCCATTGTCGAAGGTTGCGCCCTTCACCTGCACATGGTCGGCCAAGCTAAATTGGCGTTTAAACTGCCGGGTCGAGATACCCCTGTAGAGGAACTCGCGTTCGGCCTTTTCAGCCTTGCTGCCTTCAATGGTGACGACGTTCTGTTCGGCGGTAATCGAGACCTCGTCTGGCGAAAAACCGGCGATCGCCAAGGATATCTGATACCGGTCGTCGGCCGGACGTTCAATGTTGTACCGCTTGGTTGAGACCCCACTCCGAAACACACGATGAAGCCTTCGCTCCGCACAGCCCAAGCTAATGGTGCCCGCTCATAGTAAGCGCTTTCCGACGGGTTCAAGCCTTGCGCCAGGTTCTCCTTGAGTAGCCACTAGGCGCCAAGGCTGCCC
>DATDHL010000684.1:0-3666 GCA_036521575.1 Edaphobacter sp.
ACTCAAGCTGATCAAACGGCAGATGTATGGCCGCGCCAGCTTCGATCTGCTCAGGCTTCGAGTACTCCAAAAAGCCTGAATACAGGCTCCATGCGTCATCGCCACTTCATCAACGAGCTTCACCAAATGTGTGGAAGAACCCAAATAGCTATCAAAGCTACAACCAAGCTACAAACGGCAATCGCAGATATGAGCAATTTCATTCTTACAACTCTCCTCTTCAGGAATTGGTATCACCGCGCACGCGATCCTGTATGGGTTGCTAACCGCCGATCCGTCTAACTTTGATCTTAGCCGCCACTGCGGGCTTTCCCCACGCCAAAGACACCACGATTCCGGCCTGCGGATAGAGTCGGCTAGCCACCCTATCTCTTGGCCTTCGAGGCTGGACCTTGCTTCCGGGTCTCCGCCCCCTGCGCCGTAAATCGATCCCACGTTGGCTGAAGCTGTTGTGGATTGTGGATGCAGTCGAGAAACGTGAGCCGGAGATCCGCTGAACCTGGACCGCCCGCGAAATCGCGATAGTCTCTCGGCAGCGGCGGACCGCCGGGGGCACCCGCGGGAGCAATGACGCGCGGAAGTTGGAAGGCATACATACTGCCTCCAGCCAGGGCCTCATGCGGAAGCTGTAAAAGCCAGAGACAGTTGTGGCTCTCCTGGATCAGGTTGACCGAGACAAAAGCCCACTTGCCTCCGTCCTCCGGCACTGCTTTCTGGCAATTCCATAGTGTCGCTCGAGGAACATACACCGTGGGATCGGAAAATCCGTAGGAATCGATCAAAGCGTGGGTCAGACCGCGTTGCCGCATGAAATTCTCGACGTCGGGAAGTCCCTGGTTCCAGTCCAGATTGGAATCTGCCACCAAGAAGTAGCTGGGACGTCCGTTGCCCAATGAGTTCAAGAATGGAAGATAGTAGGGATAGGCGCGAAACGCCGTAACAACTGATGCCAGCGCTAATGCGGCAGTCAGCCAGGCTCCGGCCCAGGCGGCAGGCCGGCCTGAGTTGCGCAGTTGATGCAGCGCTCGCGGCAACGGCGCCAGTAAGAGTATCAACAGCGTCAAGGAAACGGAGAGATGGCGGATACTGAACTGGAATCGGCTGAGGATACATGCGCCGGTGAAGACAACAAGGAAGACCCACAAAGCCCGCCAATGCAATTCCATTCCTTGAGGTATTACGGCGAGGCGTACCTTACCGAACCTTGCAACCAGTCCCACGACCAACGCGAGAACGAGCAAGAGGAGAAAGGCTAACGGGGATTTCAGCAGGAAGAGGACCGGAAAGAAGAACCATACGCCGTGCGGGTATGAGTGACCCAGAATGAAAGCAGGCGGCTTAGTGGTAAAGGCGAAAATGGCCAAACCACGCAGGTAGATCCATGGTGGCATAAGCGCCCTGCGCAGGAACAGAGCCGCGATGTTGTTTCCAAGAAATCCCAGAGAATCGGTTGGCTCGTTCCACGAGAGGACAAAGTAGACGGCATAGACGATCAGCGCAGCGCACAAGATGCCCCTCGTGAGGCTTCGCCAGCGCAAATGACGCCATGCCTGAAGCCCCGCTTTATCTGTCGGCTGTTCTGGCACAGGGCGCCAGCGAAGGCTCAAAATGAACGCCGAAAAGCAGAAGAAGAGCAGTCCGGCGGAGAATTTCGACAGCAGCGCCCCTCCAAAGGCGAGGCCGAATAGAAGAATTGTCTTTCGGGACGGCGACCTCCACATGCTGGCAAAGGCCCACAGCGTCAACACAACAAACAACGTGATTGCAATGTCGGTAAGGACTAAAGGCCCAAACGCGAGTATGACCGGCATGGTGGCGTAAGCGCACAGGCAGAGTAGGCCGCCCCACGGATTGCCGAGGCGAGATCCATAGAGAAAGAGAACGATCCCCAGAACAAGCGTCAAGAAAAGCATGGGCTGACGGGCCCAGAAGACCGTCGCGATCGGTTCATTCCACTGAGCGATCAGCGAGTGCCCGAAGACCCATTCGCCGAGAAACTGCTTGAACAATCCACTTCCGCTGAAACTCCAAGAAAATTGAGAGTAGTCGGCGCGCACTCCGCGAATCACAAGCGGCACCGCAGCAAGGACCTTCGCCAGCGGAGGGTGCTCCTCGTTCATTCGCATGTCCTGCTTTTGCAGGTAGCTCACACCCGCGCCAATGTGCGCTATCTCATCAAAGGTGGCCGATTCCCGTCGCGCGGCCCCGTCGGCAAGCAGGGTCATCAAGGCAAGGAGCAAGACCGCTCCGGCTTGAACAATTCTTGACGGTTGTATTTTCATGAGCGTCTTCCAGATTACACAATGACGGGTGGGCAAGAAGTATAGACGTCCGGCCTTCGCATGTGCTGCGTCATCTCAATTACCAATCGGTTCCCGGCATTATTCTCTTCATAAATTCATCAAAGAGGGGCACCGTGAAGGCTGTGTCCCCGTGGTTGGGACTCCAAATCATACCTTTGATGATGAGACTTGCACGAAGCGGCCCCAAGGAGTTGGTTGGCTTTCCGATCAGCGTAGCGATGTCACCTGATCGATGAGGACCAGGGCCGAGTTCGGCCATCGCTCGCAAATAGTGTTTTTCCTTCGGCGTCAGTCGATCAAAGCGGACGCGGAAGAAACTTTCATCCAGTGCTGCGATTGCTTCGGTCGAAGCCGCCTTAACATCCTTGAGCGTGATCGGACTGACTTTTGCGATGTCCCAAGAGTGTTTACCCCATTCCTGAAGAAAATATGGGCAGCCTCGGGTCTGCTCTACGATTTCATCGGTCGCTCCAGGAATGTAGTCAGCCCCCTTGTCACGTGCGGGCTTAGCGATCGCTAACTCCGCCTCCTTGGGATCTAATGCGCCTATCTGAGGAAAGTCGAATAGTCTCTCGGCATATGATTTAGCGTTTCCAGCAAGAGCTAGCAGCTGAGGTAGAACAGCTCCTACGACCGTTACCGGCAATCGACCCTGTGCGCAGCGATGTAATGCTGAGATAAGTGCAGCAAACTGATCTTCCTTGATGTACTGCAATTCATCGATAAACAGGACGACAGCTGTTCCTGCACTCTTTGCCGCAGCACCAACCTGTTCGAGGAGAGAGGTCAGATCTCCTTCTAAATCCCCGTTGTCAGCGAGGCCCGCTTCCGGCTCGAAATCCAGACCTACTTCAATATCCTCATACTTGATCTTGAGAGCTTTGGCGAAACCCGCGAGTGCTCGCAGCCCCTTCGTGGCCAGGCTTTTGGCAGCCTCCACGTGACTTAGGGCACACCTCACGAAACGGAGATTTATGTACGTTTGCAGAGAGTCGATGTAATGTTCTCAATCGTTTAGCCGGACAGCGACAACGAATTGCGGCCCGTTCAAGAGCGGCGCATTCTCTACTTAGATCTTGCTGATTATCAAAGGCTTAGGTGAACTGAATTCGTCTTAGCGTACGTTGCGTTCCGTTTCTTGAAGTGTCCCCACGAAGCCCGCCGGCGCCTGGTGACGATTCCGGGCGTTGGTCCGATAACAGCGACTGCTCTGATTGCAGCAATTGGAAACGGAGCTGCCTTCCGCAAGGGTCGCGAGTTTGCAGCCTGGATCGGGGTTGTTCCTCGTGAATATTCCACAGGAGGGAGGCAAAAGCGTCTGAGCATCAGCAAGCGTGGCAACGCTTATCTCCGAAGACTCTTT
>DATDHL010000685.1:0-1758 GCA_036521575.1 Edaphobacter sp.
CTGCCCAGCGCCAAGACCTTCCGGTGCGACGTCTCGTCGGATGCTGACATCGACAGCGTGTTCGAACAGCTGAAAGCCACCTACGGAAAGCTCGACATCCTCGTCCACTCCATCGGCTTCGCCCCCAACATCAAGAACACCGTTCTCGAGACCGCCCGTGAGGACTTCCGCATCGCCCACGACATCAGCGCCTACTCGCTGATCGCCCTGGCCCGCGCAGCCGAGCCGCTGATGACCGACGGCGGCTCCATCCTCACGCTTACCTACTACGGCTCCGAGAAGGTCTTCCCCAACTACAACATCATGGGTGTCGCCAAGGCGGCGCTCGAGGCCACCGTCCGCTATCTCGCCTCCGACCTCGGCGCCAAGTCCGGCGAGAAGAAGATCCGCGTCAACGCCATCTCTGCCGGCCCGATCAAGACCCTTGCCGCCCGAGGCATCGGCGACTTCACAAAAATCCTCACCGCCGTCGAAGAGCGCGCCCCACTCCACCGCAACGTAGACCAGCTCGAAGTAGGAAACGCAGCCCTCTTCCTCTCCAGCGACCTGGCCAGCGGCATCACCGGCGAAATTACTTTCGTAGACTGCGGCTACAACATCACCGGGCTATAACGTTAATAATTGGGCCGCAAACAGCCTCACCCGGCGAAGTAATCGCTGAACCCTGCTGACAGAACGTTGTCAGTAGAGTTGCATTATGCTCGACCTGTAATAAACGAGGCGTAGCATAGCAGACGCCATGAACTGCCACACACATTGAAAGGAAGGAACTCCAATGACGATTTCCGAAATTCTCCTCCAGGACTTCGATACCGAGATGAAGGGCACCCGTACCACGCTCGAGCGAATCCCCGAAAATAACCCCGAGTTCAAGTGTCACGACAAATCCATGCCCATGGGTAAACTCGCCGTCCACGTCGCCACATTGCCGAAGTTCGGCAGCACCATCCTCTCCACCGACGTCCTTGACCTCGCGACTGAAAAGTGGCCATCGATGGTCTTCGAGTCGCGCGAAAAACTCCTCGCCGACTTCGACACCCTCGCCGCAGAGGCCCGCAA
Source organism: Edaphobacter sp. (assembly GCA_036521575.1). Classification (GTDB taxonomy): domain Bacteria; phylum Acidobacteriota; class Terriglobia; order Terriglobales; family Acidobacteriaceae; genus Edaphobacter. Next base: position 1,060 of record DATDHL010000685.1, read on the forward strand.
ACACCTCGCCTCCGCCACCGACGAAGACCTCAAGAAACACTGGAAGATGACCTGGGGCGACAAGACCATAGCGGACGCACCGCGTTCCATCCTCTACCGCACCATGTTCTTCAACCACGTCATCCACCATCGGGCCCAGCTAGGCGTCTACCTCCGCCTCAACGACGTCCCGGTTCCGCCGCTCTACGGCCCCTCCGCAGACGATTCCATGGGCTTCTAGCCTATCGCCTCGCGGTATGCTTCTAGCACCATGAAAACTCTCATCGGCGCTCTCGCACTTATGTCTGCGGCGGTAGCCTCTTTTGCACAGGCTCCCGCCCCGGCAAAGCCAGCCATCGTCCTCCACGCCGCAAGAATGCTCGATGTAGCCGCTGGAAAGATCACCACTCCCGGCGAAGTCCTGGTCGAAGGCGAGCGCATCACTGCCGCAGGCGCCAGCGTAGCGCGCCCAGCGGGCGCAAAGGTCATCGACCTCGGCGACACAACCCTGATGCCCGGCCTGATCGATGCGCACGTGCACCTCTTCCTCCACCCAGGAGCTGAAGACCTGCAAACAGTCGAAGAGAGCGTCCCGCAACGGACACTGATCGCAGCCGACGCCGCAAGACTGGACCTCCTCGCAGGCTTCATCGCCGAGCGCGACATGGGAAGCGAAGGCGCAGGCTGCGCCGATGTGGCCGTACGCAATGCCATCAACTC
>DATDHL010000686.1:0-3078 GCA_036521575.1 Edaphobacter sp.
ACACCATCGTCGCCCTCACCATCGCGACCATCAAGGCCACGCTGGTAGTCCTCTTCTTCATGCATGTGAAGTACACGCACGAGAAACTGACCGGCCTGGTAGTGGCAAGTGCGATCTTCTGGCTGTTCATCCTGCTAGCCCTAAGCATGGCGGACTACACCACACGCCTCTGGCGCTGAGGGAAGGTCTCAGGTCCTAGGTCTCAGGTCTCAGGAAAACCCAAGACCTAACACCCGAGATCTGCCGCTGGCAGGTTTCCCTGAGACCTGACACCTGCCACCTGAGACCTGCCCTTAGGCACCTTGCAAAAGCCCCGGCCCACGATATAATCCAGCTCATGCCCGAAGTCGCAAAAGCGCCGGGGCTGGTGCCTGACGAGCTGAAACAAGAGCCGCGCTCGAAGGGCATACTCACCCCCCGCAAGAAAAAGCCGAAAGAACTAGCCGTCATCACCGAGTGCTGTACCGGCTGCGCGGGATCACCCGCCTGCGTCGAGTATTGCCCGGTGGAAGATTGCATGTTTTGGATAGCGGATGAAGATCATCCACCTTTCGGCCGCATCGAGGTAGACCCCCTGCAATGCATCGGATGTAAGAAGTGCCTCAGTAAGGGTCCAGAGGGCGCCTTCCTCGACGGCTGCCCGTGGGACGCCATAGTCATGGTGGATATTGCGGAAGTGGAAAAAGAAGTCGGGCCCATGAGCTACTAGCGCCCAACTCACGTAGGGACAGCCGCCCCTCGGCTGTCCAACTCCCTCGATCTTGATTTTGGGTGGCGCAGCGGGTGACCTGCCATTGTTGCAAACACGTAAGTTATTGCATTTATAGCCGCTTCCAAAGTAACAAAAGGTAACGAAGTTAAGCAAGACTTTACCGAAACCTTACCACTAATTGCTAGGCGGCGCGGGCGGGTAGTTCTTCGGCGGCCCAGTCGTCACGGGCGTTGAGCTCTTCGATTCGCTCTTCAGCGGCTTCCCGGGTGGTGAACGTCTCGACGCGCACTGGGCCGCCACTGAGCGCGTACACCTTGATGGGGAATGCGGCCACGCTTCTATGGTAGCAAAACTTGGCTCCGTCGCTGGCGAATGATGGCAGAGTCAATCTTTCGACAAATGTAAACGTAGCCCACGGCAAGGAAAGCAAGCCGCTGAATCGAAGTCTGCGCGCGGCCCGGAAGGGGTTTTGAGTGTAATCGCCTTCCATGAGAAGGCCGGTCGGAGTCAAGTGAATTCTGCGTTCTTCTTCTGAGACAAAGGTTTTTCTTCCTGCCGAGTAGCCACTGTCGCCATGCTTCCATTCGCACTCTCGAGGAGCGATTCTCGTCGCTCGGTGCAGGTTGGGCGTTCTCGGTTGAGCCGGTGCTGCCATCTGTTTGGCGCCCTGTGGTTCGGCTCTTTCAGAGTCGAACCTGGGCCAGGCGATTAACGCAGTCACCGGAACTCGGCTTTGGCTTTTGCTTTTCTCTTCGGGGAACGATTTTGACTTTGTTTTTACCTTTCTGTCTTATGCGGCTGCGGCCACGGTCGTTGGGCTGCTGTTGTGCAATGGTTCGTACACTTCTCCGCTCACCCACAAGTGATGCAGCAACACCGCTAGCTTTCTCGCGGTGGCAACGATGGCCCGCTTCTTGCCGCTCTTGCCTCCTCGCTCCGCCAGTTTCAGTCCCCATCGCCTGAGATCACAGTCCACTCCGAACGGTCCCAAGATGTGTTGTGCTCCTTGCACCAGCAGCGTGCGCAGATAGGGATCGCCCTCCTTGCTGATATGCATCTGCGGCTCGCTCTGACCTGAGTTTCTGCGTCCCGGCTGCAGCCCCAGATAGCAGCCCACGTCGCGGCTCTTGCGGAAGCGGTGCGGATCTTCCAACGTCAGCACAAACGTCAGCGCGATCAGCGTTCCCACGCCCTTGATCTGCTTCAGCAGCGCCACCTGCGGGTAACTCGCTCCCGCCAATGCTTCGATGCGATCGTTGTACTCGCAGATCCGTTCGCTCAGCGCTTCGATTGCCGACAGCAACGGCTCCAGCGCGCGTTGCAGTTCCGGACTGAGCGCTTCGGCTTTTTCCGGATTCATGTTGCGCACGTTGCAGCCGCGCAACCGCTCCCCGTAGCTCTTGGCCAGCCCCCGGACCGTGTTCACCAACGCCGTCCGCGCTCGCACCAACCCGGCACGCGCCCGAATCACCGTCAGATCCGCCTGGGCCCTCGCGCCACGGTGCTTCACCGGACTCAACAACTGCGGATCGATCCGCGCCAGCCGTGCCAGGGTCTGCGCGTCCATGCGATCATCTTTCTTGCGGCTCTCTCCGATCAGCCGCACCTTGCGCGCATGCGCCACGATCACTTCGTGCCCCAGTTCATGGAGCAAGCGGCTGATCCAGGGCGAATGCGTCCCCGTTTCCAGCGCCACTCGACTGCGCGGCATAGCCCCGAAAACTTCCTGCAATGCTTTTGCCGTCGTGCGCACGCGCTGCTCCAGCTGTATCTGCCCGGTTTCATCCACAACGCAGTACCAACTGTTGCGGTCGCCCAGATCCAATCCGATGGTTAGTTTCGGTTGTGAAATATTCCTGCTCTGCTTTGCCACTGCGGTGCTAACCTTCTTCATTGCCGGTCTCCTTTATCTCTTGTGCCTTGAAGCACGTTCATAACTTGGGAGCGTACAGCATCCCGTCGGAGACCGGTCTTCTCATCCCATCTGTTTACGTCAGTTGACTGAAACCGCCACATAATTGCCAAAGCGCGTATCAAACCTGGTCTATATCGCCTGGGCTGCTATCAGAAGGGAGGTCTGCTCGGCGTCTCTCAGAGGCCACCAACCATCCCCTCCCCACCCAACGGACGGCTAATTCCTGTCTCCTTGCTCATCCTCTTCATTTTTTGTCCTCGATGCGTACGAATCCGTGCAGGTTACCGGCCGCATCACTGGCTACTCCAGTAATTGTGCCCGCGGAGTTGATGATCGGCGCCGGTATAGCCCGGAGGATCGAAGGTCGTAAAGGTCCCATCGTGGGCACGCAGGAAGCCGCGAGGCGCGCCGTTCGCGTCATCGTACCATCCCATGATCTCCCCTTTCGAAT
>DATDHL010000687.1:0-7797 GCA_036521575.1 Edaphobacter sp.
CCCTCTTCCCTCTTCCCTCTTCCCTATCCCCTGCCCTTCCGCGCCACCCAGAAACCTCGCCACCTCTTCCAGCGGACGCTGCGTAGCCGACAACCCAATCCGTTGCACCCGCCTTCCCGTCAGCGCCTCCAGCCTCTCCAGCGACAACGCCATATGCGCCCCGCGCTTGGTCGGCACCAGCGCATGAATCTCATCGATGATCACCGTCTCGACGCTCCGCAGCGCCTCGCCTGCCTCCGAAGTCAGCAGCAAATACAAGCTCTCGGGAGTAGTAATCAAAATATCCGCAGGATGCTTCCTGAATCGCGCCCGCTCCCTCTGCGGCGTATCTCCCGTACGCACGCTGATCTCAGGCATCCGCACCGCAAGCCCCTCGCGCTGCGCCATATTTGCAATCCCCACCAAGGGCGACCGCAAATTCCGCTCCACATCCACCGCCAGCGCCTTCAGCGGAGACACATACACGACTCTGCACCCATGCTCCGCCTCAGGCTCAGTCCGCATCATCAACTTATCGATGCACCATAAAAACGCAGTCAGCGTCTTACCCGTACCCGTCGGCGCCAGAATCAGCGTCGACTCGCCACGCGCAATCGCTGGCCACCCCTCCACCTGCGGAGCAGTCGGCCCATCAAACACAGCACGAAACCACTGCGCTGTTATCGGATGAAACAAGGAGAGCACATCCTCGACCACTGCAGCAGCCGAGTCACGCGCCTTCGTCTTCGCTTGAGCCTTCTTCGGACTGGATGGTGTAAGCGGCATCGCCCTTATGTATTCTCAGCAGCATACCTGCCGCACACATAAGATGCGCCACCCCGCACTCACGTCACTGACATTAGTTGCCATCAATAGCCCGGTACTGGCCGATAAAAATAAGCACCATCCGCAAACTCCACCGCAAACCGGCTCGTTGAGTCCTCCGCTTGTTCTGCGTTGCCCAGCACCAGATACCCATCCTGCGCCATCTGCCGATACATATCGCTGAACAGATATCGCCGCCCCTGCTCCGGAAAATACAACAACACATTACGCAACAGCACCAAATCGAACAACGGCATCTTCGGAAACGGCGCGCTCAGATTCGCATACTGAAACTCACACATCGACCGAATCCGCGGAGTTATCTCCCACTCCTCACCATCGCGCACCATGTACTTCACCAGCATCCGTGCCGGCAATCCGCGATTTACCTCAAGCCTGCGATATCGTCCCTGCTGCGCATACTCAATCACTCTCCGCGAAATATCAGTTCCAATGATCTTCACGTCCCATCCAGACAACGACGGAAAATATTCAGCGATCAACATCGCCAGGCTATACGCCTCCTGTCCTGTCGAACTCGCCGCGCTCCAGATACGCAACATCTGCTGGTCCTCCCGTTGCTCGATCAACCGAGGAAAAATCGTCCTCTGCAGCATCTCAAACGGCTTCAAATCGCGAAAGAAGCTCGTCTCGTTGATCGTCATCGCCTCGGCCACCGCGCGATGCAGATGCGCCGGTCTATCCGCCTTCAACATCCCGACGAAGTCTTCCAGATTCGAAGCGCCCGCCATACGTGCAATCGGCGTCAGTCGCGTGTCAAACAACGCATTGCGCGAAGGATCGATCATGTTAGCCGACTGGGCCAGCACCAGCTCCCGAAGATATGTGTAATCCGAATCAGAACAAGCCATGAGTCACCTCTCTCCGCGCAAGGGACATCGACGGATGATGTTGTACAGGCACTCTTACCGCACTGCCTGCATAAGTTCTCTGCATCAACTCGTCCGCCAACATGTCTAGCGGTAGCGTCGCACTCGCAATCCCCGCTTCTGACACGCGCCCCGGCATTCCCCAGACCGCCGACGTCTCCTCATCCTGGGCCAACACCACGCCACCTCCCTTATGTACGGCCAGCGCACCATCCAGCCCATCCGATCCCATCCCCGTCATCATCAGCGCCAGCGTCCCCGCCCCATACATCCGCGCAGCCGATAAAAATAGATAATCCACCGACGGCCTGCAATGATTCAACAGTTCCCGCTGATGCAGCTTCACTCTTCCTCTGCGCCGCGCATCATCCCCAATCGCCAGCACTCCATCGGCCACCTCCATATGCGAATCGCCCGGAGCTAGCCACACAGTTCCCGGACGAATCACCGCGCCGTCATATGCCTGCTCAACGCGCAACGAGCAGCACTTATTCAAACGCTCCGCCAGTGGTCCCGTAAACAACTTCGGCATATGTTGCACAATCATCACCGGCACCGGAAAATCCTCCGGCAGTCCAGGCAACATCCGCTCAAGCGCAGCAGGCCCGCCCGTCGACAATCCAATCACCACCAACTCAATCGTTGCCTCGCCACTTGCTCGCGAGACATCATCTTTCACCACTCCACTCTTGTCTGCTTCCTGTCCTTTTCGAGCACCCTTCGCCAGTGCCGCCACTCTTGGCAGCAGCTGCTGAGCAAGCGAACGCAACGCCGAAGCAAAGTCTTTCCGCTCTACCGGCTTCATCACGTAGTCCGAAGCCCCCCGAGCCAGAGCCTCGAGCGTCGATCGCGCCCCATGCTCTGTATGTGAGCTGCACATGATTACCGGCAGTCTCGGGTTCACCCGTCGCAGCCGTTCCAACACCTCAAGCCCGTTCAACCTTGGCATCTCGAGATCCAGCACCAGCACATCCGGTTTCAGCTGCTGCACCGCATCCAGGCACTCCACGCCATCCCGAGCCACACCGCAAAGCTCCATTCGCGGCAGCTCGCTCTTCGGGTCGCCACCATGCATCAAAAACAGATGCCGCATGATCCCGCGCATCACAGCCGAATCATCCGCCGCAAGAACGCGAAGCGGCCGTTCGTCCAAATTCCCCATACCAACCATCCCTTTCGCCTTTCAAGCAGCCGATGCAAATCCCAGGAGTGCCATCTTTTCCTTCAGGCTCTCCGGCGTAAAGGGCTTCATCAAAAATTCGTCCGCGCCATTGTCCAGCGCCTTCAGAATGAACGAGTGATCGGCCTCCGTCGTCACCATCATCACCTTCATCTCCGGGCTCAGCCGAGCCTCGCGCAGCGCCTTCACGCACTCCAGCCCGTTCATCACCGGCATGTTCACGTCCAGTAGCATCAGGTCGAAGCTCTTCTCAGCCGCTAACACAGTCAGCGCATCGCTGCCATCTACAGCCTCTTCACACGCAATGCCCATCCGGTCCAGCAGATGACGCAGGTATTCCCGGATAAAGCTCGAATCATCAACGATCAGCGCTCGCATAGTTGCTCTCCGTTTCCTCTCTGCATGTTGTCCGATTGCTTGAATAACCCTGTCTCAGCCAGCCGCGAAGGCCTCAGCTTCTGAGGATCCAATTGCACCAACAACCCCGTCTGCGTCTTGTAAGCCCCATCAAACAGCCACTTACCCTGAGCCTCCAGCGTGCACGGATTTGCCTCAAGCATCTTCCGGCTCACAGTCACAACACCACCCACCGCATCCACGACCAGGCCGAACCGTTCCCCTCCCTCGTCGTCTTCCAGTACCAGGACGCAGCTCGACTCTGCATACTCGCCCATACCCAACAACGCGCGAAAGTTCACCGTAGTCAGCACTTCGCCGCGATACGGCACCACACCCCCGATATAGGTCGGAGCCATCGGCACCCGCTGCAGCTCCCGCTTCCCCAGCACCTCACGAATCTTGCTCGTATCGATCCCGAAGCTCTCGCTCCCCGCAAACATCGAGCACAGCGAAACCGCATCATTCTCATCCTGCAACTCAACCTCTTCCCGCACCAGAATCTTCACGCAACCTCCTTCCACTCCGGCACACCCTTCGCATCGAACTCGCGATGAATCGTAGTCAGCTTCTCCTTCACCAGCGCCAGTTCCACGTCGCCCATCGCATCGTCTTTATCAAACAACGTCCCACCCGAGACATCCAGTACCTTCCGCACCACCATGCCCGCGCGCCGCACAGTTTTCTTGTCCGAACTCCTGCATATCAGAACCGTAGCCGTAACCTCTTCGCCAACTTCCTGCTCAGCCTCAAGCTCCGCGAGCACACGGCCCTCATCCCGTAGAGGCAGCAGTTCGCCACGGTATTGCAGCAGCGGACGCCCACCGGCATACTCAATCTGAGACAGCGGCACACTCTCGATCCGTTCCACCACATCCAGCGGCAGCGCCGTTCGTTCTCTCGCACGATCCTCAAACACCAGCAGCGAAACCTCCGTCTCCTGCTCGACCTTCTCTTCCATCTCGACCTCGTCGCTCTCCTCTTCGACAGGCTTCACACCCGCGCGAGCAGCCGTAGCTCCGATGTCCAGAATCAGCGCCAGCGTCCCATTTCCCAGCACCGTCGCGCCCGAGAACAATCCAATCTCGCGCAGCACAGCCGACAACGGCTTCACCACAATCTCTTCCGGTGCGAGCAGATCATCCACCACCAGCCCATACCGGCAGCCCTCAGCCTCCAGCACCGCAAGATAAAACCCATGCGACTCCGCAGCATTTCGCTTATCCAGCTCCAACAACCGCTCCAGCCAAACGATCGGCAGCAATCGCTCCCGCAGCCTATACACCTCTGCCGCGCCAACCTTCTCTATCGTCGTCTTCGCATCGCGCTGTGGAACATACACCAACTCCACCAGCGCACTCTGCGGCAGAGCAAAACTCTGTCCCCCACTTCGCACCACCAACGCTGGAACAATCGCAAGCGTCAACGGAACCCGCAGCCGCAGCGTCGTCCCCATCCCCACCTTCGACTCCAGTTCAACACTCCCGCCCACCTTCTCCACATTGGCACGCACTACATCCATGCCAACGCCGCGCCCCGATACCGTCGTCACCGCCGCTGCCGTCGAGAACCCCGGCAAAAAGATCAGCTGCAGCGCCTCGCGTTCGGTCATCTCCGCAGCCTGCTCAGGCGTCACCAGCCCACGCTCGACCGCCTTCGCCAGCACGCGCTCCATCGCAATACCCGCGCCGTCATCAGAGACCTCAATCACCACCGATCCGCTTTGATGAAACGCTCGCAACCGCAAGCATCCTTCCGACGGCTTGCCTGCCATGACACGAGCCTCAGGTGGCTCAATCCCATGATCCACAGCATTCCGCACCGCATGCGTCAGCGGATCCTTGATCGCCTCAAGCAGGCTCTTATCCAGACCCGTCTCCTGCCCAAAGGACTCAATCCGCACCTCGCGTCCGCAGGTTCGCGCCAAATCCCGAACCATGCGCGGAAATTTTCCAAACAGATGCCCCACCGGTTGCATCCGAGCCTGCATCACGCTCTCACGCAGATCCGCAGTCACGCTATCCAGCCGCCGCGCCAACTCCGGAAAATTCGAAGCATCCATATTGCTCTGCAACATCTGGTTGCGAGTCAGCACCAGCTCGCCAACCAGATTCATCATCCGGTTCAGCACCTCCACATCGATGCGCAGCGTCTTCTCACTGGCCGAACTCACCGCAGTAGCCGCAACGTCAGCGGGAACCATCCTCGGCCCACTCACCACCGCCCCCGCGCTCACCGCTGAAGCAGCATCTCCATTCAGAGAAGCCAGCACCGCAATCAGCTCACTATCTTCATCGCCAACCCGAGTCCCCTCGCCGCCGGTCTCCTCAATCAGCATCAAAATCTCGCGCAGCCGATCCAACAGACTGAGCAGCCCACTGATCAGCTCCGACGTCACCGCCAGCTTGCCCTCGCGCAACGAGCCCAACAGATGCTCTCCGGCATGGGCCAGCTTCTCCAGCCGGTCAAAGCCTAGAAACCCCGTCGTCCCCTTGATCGTATGCTCCGCGCGGAAGATCTCTCCCACCAGTTGCTCACCATCACCGGGTCGCATCTCAAGCTCAGTCAGGGACCGCTCCATCCGGTCCAGTCCTTCCTGGCTCTCCGCAATAAACTCTTAGTCAGATCGTCCACACCCCTCTTATCGGGCAAAGCATCTTAACCATTAGCCCGACTCGCTTGCCATCGCCCCCGCACACCCGATAGCCTCACACTCACCATGTCGTCTCTCACACCATCTCAGATCGCCGACTTCCACCAGCGCGCTATCGAAGTCGCTCACCACGCCTACGCCCCCTACAGCCACTTCCGAGTAGGCGCGGCCCTGCTCCTCGACAACGGAGCCATCCTCACCGGCTGCAACGTCGAAAATGCCTCCTATCGCCTCACCACATGCGCCGAGCAGTCCGCCATCGCCGCCGCCGTCAGCCAGTACGGCCCGACCATCCACATCCGAGCCATCGTCATCGCCAACCTCAACGCCACCGCCAGCCAACCCTGCGGAGCCTGCCGCCAGACCATCCACGAATTCAGCACCCCCGACACCCAGGTCTTCTTCCCCGGCGAAGACGGCACCCTCACCCCATCCACCATCGCCGACCTCCTCCCTGCAGCCTTCCTCCTCACAAAATGACCCAGCCCATCCACCCCATCGACGTCATCCTCCACAAGCGCGACGGCCTCACCCTCACCGACACCGAGATCGAAGCCTTCATCCGAGCCATCGTCGACCGCACACCCGAGCACCAACTCGTCACCGACGCCCAAATCGCCGCCTTCCTCATGGCCGTCTTCCAACGAGGCCTCTCACCCCACGAACTCGCCACCCTTACCTCCGCCATGCGCTACTCCGGCGAGACCTTCGACGCCGCCCCGCTCCACACCTTTACCATCGACAAACACTCCACGGGGGGCGTCGGCGACAAGACCTCCCTCCTCATCGCCCCCATCCTCGCCGCCGCCGGCCTCGCCTCACCCACACCAGCTGGCATCCCCGGCATCTGCGTTCCCATGATCAGCGGCCGCAGCCTCGGCCACACCGGCGGCACACTCGACAAGCTCGAAACCATCCCCGGTTTCAACACTCAGCTCTCGCTCACCGAACTCGCCGACACCCTCAAAAAATGCGGAGCCGCCCTCATCGGCCAGACCCCAACAATCGTCCCCGCCGACCGCATCCTCTACGCCCTCCGAGACCACACCGGCACCGTCGAATCCCCCTTCCTCATCTGCGCCAGCATCATGAGCAAAAAACTCGCCGAGTCCCTCAACGCCCTCGTCCTCGACGTCAAAGTCGGCTCTGGCGCCTTCATGCCCAGCTACGAACAATCCAAGTTCCTCGCCAAGCTCATGGTGCAAACCGGCGAAGCCTCCGGCACCCGAACGGCCGCCCTCCTCACCACCATGGACGAGCCCCTCGGCCGCTTCTCCGGGAACCGGGTCGAAGTCTGGGAGTGCGTCGACATCATGCGCAATACCCGTCACCCCATGTCCGCCGATCTCATCGAACTCTCGAACATCCTCTCCGGCTGGATGCTTTACCTAGCTGATCATGCCATTACGCCAGAAGACGGCGCCGTACTCTCTGACGAGTACCTCCGCAGCGGCGAAGCCTACAGCGCATGGCTGAAAATCGTCGCCGCACAAGGCGGAGATACCGCCCTCTTCGAAGACCCCGCCGGCCACCACAAACCCACCGCCACCCGAACCATCACCGCCCCGCAAGACGGCTATCTCGCCTCCATGGACTGCAAACAAGTCGGCTGGGCAGTCCAACGCCTCGGAGCAGGCCGCGCCAAACCCGGCGACCCCGTCAGCGCCCACGCCGGAATCGAAATGCACGTTAAACTAGGCGACCGCATCACTGAAGGACAACCCCTCGTCACCCTCTTCGCAGAAGACCCTACCCTCCTCAACGAACCCGAAGCCATGCTCCGCGAAACCCTCCACATCGCCGCCATCGCACCCCAACTCCAGCCCCTCATCCGCGAGGTCGTCACCATCTAGCGCACACGTTCAATGGCTTGT
>DATDHL010000688.1:0-3356 GCA_036521575.1 Edaphobacter sp.
GCTGAGAAGCCGGCTGCTTTGGTGCGGTTTACGTTTTTGCCTTCGCTGCGGGCGCTTGTGGTGGCTGCCGCGAAGTGATCCTCGATGTTGTTTGTAAAGCAAGAGCTGGCTGGGAGAGTTCTACATTCCCACTCATCGCGATGAGACTGCGATGAATGGGGCACCCGATCGTTTGCGGCTGGTTGGGTGAAGAACAACGGTTACAGCCGCAACAGCGACACGGCCGCAAGTGGGTTAGGTGACGGGGGCTGGGTTGAAGAGGGCGAAGTCGTTGTGGAGGCCCCAGTGGTCGGCCCAGGTTTTTTTGCGGCCGCTGGCTACTTCGAGGATGAGGTGGAAGAGCTGCCAGCCTACTTGGTCAATGGTGGCGTGGCCGGTGGCGATGGTTCCGGCGTCGATGTCGATGAGGTCGGGCCAACGCTGGGCTAGTTCGGTGCGGGACGACACTTTGATGACGGGGGCCATCGCGAGGCCGTAGGGTGTGCCTCGGCCGGTGGTGAAGATGTGCATGTTCATTGCGGCGGCGAGTTGGAGCGTGCCGCAGATGAAGTCGCTGGCTGGGGTGGCGGCGAAGATGAGGCCCTTTTGGGTGACGCGTTCGCCGGGGCCGGTGACTCCTGCGAGTGGTGTGCTGCCTGCCTTGGCGATGGAGCCGAGGGCTTTTTCGACGATGTTGGCGAGGCCGCCTTCTTTGTTGCCGGGGGTGGGGTTGGCGCTGCGGTCGACAAGGCCTTGGCGGAGGTAGTCGTCGTACCAGGCCATCTCGCGGATTAGGTCGCGTGCTACCGTTTCGTTTGCTGCGCGGGCTGTGAGGAGGTGGATGGCGTCACGGACTTCGGTGACTTCGGAAAACATGACTGTGGCACCGGCGCGGACAAGGAGGTCGGCTGCGTAGCCTACGGCGGGGTTTGCGGTGACTCCGGAGAAGGCGTCGCTGCCGCCGCATTGGAGGCCGACGACTAGGTCGGAGGCGGGGCAGGTGGTGCGCTGGCGGCGGTTGAGTTGCTCGAGGCGGTGCTCGGCCATGCGCATGATGGCGGCGATGATGTCGCCGAAGCCGCGGTGTTCTTCGTCGTGGAAGCGCATGATGTAAGGTTCGTCGGTGAGGAGAGGAAGCGCGCTGGTGGGGAGCATGCGGGAAGGCTGCATCTTTTCGCAGCCGAGGCTGACGACGAGTGGGGTGCCGCCGAGGTTTGGGTTGAGGGTGACGTTTCGTAGGGTGCGGATGGGGATCTCGGCACCGGGGGCGTTGATGGCGACGCCGCAGCCGTAGTTGTGGGTGATGGCGATGACGTCGTCGACGTTGGGGTAGTGGGGGAGGATTTCGGCTTTGATGCGGCGGATGGCGTAGTCGACGCTGGCTGCTACACACTGGACTGTTGTGCTGATCCCGAGGATGTTCTTGGTGCCGACGGTGCCGTCGGGGTTGCGGTAGCCCTGGAAGGTGTAGCCGTCTAGTGGGGGGAGCGGGTGCGGTATGGCTGTTGCTAGTGGGAGGGAGTTGAGATCGGGTGGTTCGGGGGTTGCTACGAGGCCTTCGTGTACCCAACTGCCTTGGGGGATGGGTTTTTGCGCGTGGCCGATGGGGACTCCGTAGCGGATGATGGGGTCTCCCGAGGCGAGGTTGGTGAGGGCGACTTTGTGGGCTTCGGGGATGGGCTCGGTGAGGGTGAAGCCAGATTCGAAGCGGGTGCCTGTGGGGAGGCCGCCGGGGTTGACGACGATGGCAACGTTGTCGCGCTCGTGGGTGCGGATGTAGAGGGGGCGGTCTGGCTGTGCGGTGCTCATGGGGTCCTTCGATGCGTCTATCGTGCTTTATCTGACGAGGCAGGGGCGCTTTGGATCGAACTGCCAGTTTGGCTTGAGGTATTGCATGGCGCGGGCGTCGTCGCGGGCCTCGAGGCCGATTTGTTGGTAGAGACGGTTTGCGGCTTCGACTTGTGCCATGTCGAGTTCGATGCCGAGGCCGGGGCGCTCGGGTACGGTCAATTTACCACCGATGATTTTTAAGGGTTCGGTGGTGAGGCGTTGTCCGTCCTGCCAGATCCAGTGGGTGTCGATGGCCGTGGTGCGGCCGGGGGCGGCGGCGGCTACGTGGGTGAACATGGCGAGCGAGACGTCGAAGTGGTTGTTGGAGTGGGAGCCCCAGGTGAGGCCCCACTCGCGACAGAACTGGGCGACTCGGACGGAGCCTTGCATGGTCCAGAAGTGGGGGTCGGCGAGGGGGATGTCGATGGCGTTGAGTTGGGTGGCGTGCTTGAGCTGGCGCCAGTCGGTGGCGATCATGTTGGTTGCGGTGGGGAGGCCGGTGGCGCGGCGGAATTCGGCCATGATCTCTCGGCCGGAGAAGCCTTGCTCGGCGCCGCAGGGGTCTTCGGCGTAGGCGAGGATGTTTTGTTTGTTGGTGCAGAGGGCGATGGCTTCGGAGAGGGACCAGGCTCCGTTGGGGTCGAGGGTGATGCGGGCCTGGGGGAAGCGTTCGGCCAGGGCGGTGACGGCTTCGATTTCTTGTGTGCCGGGGAGGACGCCGCCTTTCAGCTTGAAGTCGTTGAAGCCGTAGCGGGATTGTGCGGCTTCGGCGAGGCGGAGGATGGATTGTGTGGTGAGGGCTTCTTCGTGGCGGAGACGGAGCCAGTTGTCGGCGGCTTGCGAGTCGCTTTGGTAGGGTAGGTCGGTTTTGTTGCGGTCTCCGATGTAGAAGAGATAGCCGAGGACTTCGACGCTGGTGCGTTGCTGGCCTTCTCCGAGCAGGGCTGCGACGGGTAGTTGCAGGTGCTGGCCGAGGAGATCGAGGAGGGCCGATTCGATGGCGGTGATGGCGTGGACGGTGGAGCGGAGGTCGAAGGTTTGCAGGCCGCGTCCGGCTTCGTCGCGGTCGGCGAAGCGGTGACGGATGGTGTTGAGGATGGCGTTGTAGTGCGAGATGGGTTGATTGAGGACGAGGGGGATGGAGTCTTCGAGGACGTGGCGGATCTTTTCGCCGCCCGGGACTTCGCCTACTCCGATGTGTCCGGAGTTGTCGGTGAGGATGACGAGGTTGCGGGTGAAGAAGGGTGCGTGGGCTCCGCTTAGGTTGAGGAGCATCGAGTCGTGTCCCGCGACGGGAATGACTCGCATCGCGGTGATGGTGGGGGTTTGGTTCATGTTTGGCGTTCCTGTCGATTTGTGGCTCTTGAAGCCTGGTGCTCTTCCATCCGATTGGTAGGCGTTCTGGACAAAATACAGGGATTCTTCCCCTTCGGCACGCTCAGGGTCAGAATGACGAGCATGAAATCACTGCCTCCACGTATCTTTCTAACTTTCTGAAGGTTTTAGCTCGAGGCGTTTGATTTCGCCGACTATGACGACGTAGCTGA